>JAOUGY010000194.1 GCA_029865445.1 Acidimicrobiia bacterium
CGGCGCCTCACGAAATACGTCTGAAAGTCGAATTCGCCCGCGGTTGTTGCCACCATCGTGCGGACGGGGTCGTCGGTTGCGGGAAGTACCGACGACCGGACGCCGAGACCGTCGCACACGTCACGAGTGATGTCGCTCAGCGGATCGCCGCGCAGCAGCCGACCGGTCCTGTATAGGTTCAACGCCAGATCCCGGTCTCCCAACCGGAAGGATGTGTCGGCCTCGGGTAGCAGGGCGAGTTCTTGCATGGCCGTCCATGTCTCCTCGCTGCGTCCCCATCCGTCGGGCCCTTCGATCCCGGCGAGGGTGTAGACCACGGTGTCGACATCGGCGGAGACGTGGAGGCCGTGGATGAGATCGTCGTCCGCAACGTTGACGACTACCGTGAGCGTGACTTCGGGGGTCGCAGCCAGGCCACGAGCCATCCGGGCCCCGCCCACACCGCCAGAGAGCATCACGAGCTGCATCGGCCCACCAAGGTATTTCTCGTCATGACCGTCTCGCTTTCAGAAGATTCCGAGCGCGTACCGACCGCAACACCCACGGTTGCAGCGGCCATCCTCTTCATCGAGGAATTGGCCCTGCCGGTGACTCTCGAGTCTGTGCGCAGCCAAGTCTACGAAGTCGAATCCGTGGCAATCATCGGGGGCGGGGACATCGGTCGGCGGCTGGCCGAGAAGGCCGATGTCACTCACGCCGACTCGTTGGCGATCTTCGTCGCCCGACTCGACACTTCCATCGACTACGTATGGGTGATCCACGGTGACGTACGCCCGAGGCCCGACGCCCTGGGTGCTCTCGTGGCAGAGACCGAGCGCAACGAGGCGTCCCTCGTTGGTTCGAAGGTCCTCAATGCGGCGGCTCCAGACCGGCTCGAATCGGTGGGCGCGGCCACGGACGTGTTCGGAGAACCCTATTCAGGACTCGACCCCGACGAAGTCGACCTCGAGCAGTACGACGTGGTCCGGGATGTCGCATTCATCTCGGGTGTGTCGATGTTGGTCCGGCGCGATCTGATCAGGGGGCTGCGTGGGCTCGACATGACTCTGCCGCCCGTCGCCGCCGGCCTCGATCTCTCCCAGCGTGCCCGCATCGCCGGTGGGAGGGTCATGGTGGCCCCCTCGTCCGAGGTGCTCCACCTTCGAGCCTGCCGGCACGAAGGCGACGGATGGCGCGAGCTTGCGGGGCGTATGCGAGCCATGCTCAAGGCGTACAAGTGGCTGACGCTGCTCTGGGCCGTGCCCATCGGGTGGCTCGTGCTTCTGCTTGATGCCGTAGCCCGCCTGTCCCTGGGACGAGTCGGTCCGATGGTGGACATGGCAAAGGCGTCGTTCTGGAATCTCGTGCGACTGCCTTCCACCCTCGCTTCCCGCAGCCTCGTTCGAGCGGTGCGCGCCACGGGCGACGAGGAGCTTTTCCGGTATCAGGTGTCCGGGTCGGTGCGGCTCCGGAATCTCGGCTCGGACATGGCATCGCGGTTTGGCTGGATCATCGACCAGGAACCGGGGCGGGTCAGCGAGGAGGAACTCGAACGTGAGGTTTCGCTCTCCGGGCCCATAGGGGCGGGCGTCGCGGCCGCCCTGGTCGGGTTGGCGACGCGAGCGTTGTGGCTCGGGGGAGCTCCCGCGTCCGGGTTCTGGCTACCGCTCGGATCGTCACCTGCTTCGGTCCTCGGATCCTACGCCGGCGGTTGGAATCCGTCTGGGTTGGGGAGCACGGAATCGACACATCCTGTGGCGGCGCTCGCATCCGGCGTGCAGTGGCTGCTCGGCGGGTGGGTCGGTGCGCAGAGCCTGCTGACACTCAGCTCGATCGTCTTCGGTGTGTGGGGAGTCGCCCGATTGCTGACGAGGCTGGGGATCAGCGGTGCAGCCCGGTGGCTGGGTGGTGCCGTGTTCGTGGTGGGCCCTTTTGCCCGCGTCTTCACCGAGAACGCATACTGGCCGGGATTCCTGGCGCTGGGCGCCTTGCCGTGGTTGGTCGACGCCGTGCTCTCACCGGCGGACCACACGTTTCGATCGATCGCAGGCAAGGTCGGGCGCATCGCACTGGCGGCCGCACTCGCCGGCGCTCCTGCGCCCATGGCGGTTGTCATTCCTGTGGTGGCCGTGATTCTCGCTGTCCCGATCATGGACAAGTCGAAGCTGCGGCCTTCGTCGTTGTGGTGGGCGGTGGTGGCGGTGGTAATCGGCGCCGATCTCATCTCCCCGTATCTCCTCGGCATCCCTCCATCGGCGCTCAATGTCGATCTGCTGGACGGGACCTCCTGGCCGGCGTTGTGGTGGCTCGGTGCTCTTGCTCTTGCCGCAGTCCTCTCCGCGACCTTCGGCTCTTCGCTCGAGGCGCGGACCGCGGGGTGGGGTGGGGCATTGGTGGCCGCCGGGCTGCTCGGGGTGGGAATGCTCCCGGGTGAGTTCGAGGTAGCCGCCATGCTGCTGGCGTCGTTGGGGGCAGCGCTCGTGGTGGGCGGCGCCGCCCACGCCCACGCCGGTTCTGGGATGGTGGTTCGCACCGGCAGAGGTCTTGCGCTGGTCGCGGCGGCGGTTGTCGTGGCTTCGATGATTCCAGCGATCGTCGACGGCAGGATCGGGCTCACCGAGGACGGCTGGTCAGAGAGATTGGCCTTCGTCTCCGAACTGGAGGATTCGGCAGGTCCGGAACGAGCGCTGCTCGTCGGTGATTCCCTCCCGGGTGAAGTCCGTTCCGGTCAAGGCTACGACTTTCGGTTGATCACGGGGTCGCGTCCGACGCTCGATCAGGCCTGGTTGGCAGGGGACCGGATCGGTGACAGGGCGCTCGCCAGGACACTGATCGCCGTCGATGGTGGTGTGAACGCGCGGCCGGGCGCGGCGCTCGCCGAGTTCGCCATCAGATGGGTAGTCGTAGCCGACGATGCTCCGCTTTCAGAAGTGCTCGGTCCCCAGGTGGATCTCGCCGAACGGCGGCGGGTCGAAGGCTGGACGGTGTTCGAGAACCTCGCGTTCCGTCCGCGGGTATCCGGCGACGGATGGGTGGCAACGCGCACCGCCGCCTCGGGCCCTGCATCTGATTCCGTGGTGCGACTCGCGGACAACGCAGATCCCGGTTGGCAGCCGGGATGGACCCAGGATGAGTGGTCGAACGCCCTCTCAGCGGTCGACGGAACGATCACGTACCGGCCCGACCCTCTTCGCCAGGGTCTCGCCGTTGCTTCGGCAGGCCTGCTGGTCTTGGCGGCAGGCCTGGCCTTCTGGGGGAGGGCTCGGTGATCCGGCGACTCCTCCAAGTGCTCCTTCTCGTGGGTCTGGGTGTCGGTGCCTGGCTCGTCCGCCCGGGCACCATTGAACCGGTGCGAGATCGGGCTCTCGAACCGCAGCCCCCGGCATTTGCCGGCTGTTTCGGTGCGGCCGAGAGGGACGTGGCGGCGTTGGTCTCTGTCGGGTCGATCGTGCGCGGCGACGTGATTGCGCAACTCGTGTCCCCGGCCGGTACGGCTCCGGTGAAGGAGGCCGTCGACGGCGCCGGTGCCGCGCTGGTGGACTTCGGCGACCTGGGCGCGGCTGGAACCGTCGGTGTCCTCACGGAGTTCCCCTCTGCGGATGCAGCGGCGGCCGTCACCATGCGCAGGGGCGATGCAACTGCCGCCACCGCGATGTGCACCCCGCCTCTCACGGGCTCGGCAATCGCCATCGGGGCTTCAACGGGTACCGGTGAATCGGCGGAACTCGTGATGACAAACCCGTATGCGGTAGACGCGGTCGTGGCAGTCGAGTCCAGTAGCGAGAACGGTGACGATTCGGCTTCGGAGCTGGCGTCGGTCCTGGTACCGGCGCGAACCACCGTCACCCGCGACCTCGATGGCCTACTCCCTCTGAGAACATCCCTCTCGGTGAGACTGAGGGTCGAACGGGGTGCCGTACATGCAGGGATCCTCCAAGAGGCGCAGGGCGACGTCGCGTCGGTCGAGGCGGTCGCTCCCGCGCAGGATTGGTGGCTACCGGTCCTGGCTGTCGCCAATTCCGGCGCCCGACTGGTCATCGCGACCGACTCTCCGCTGCCGGTGAACGTGGTCGTCGACTCTTATCGAGCCGGCACGGTGTCGGAAGCCGTGTTCGAGGGCGTCGTCGAAGCTCGGTCGCAACTCGATCTGGACGTCGGCGAGGTGGGAGAGCTGCCGATGGGAATCAGGGTGAGTTCGGACGGTCCGGTGGTCGTGGGTCTGGTAGTGAATGGCGAGCAGACCCGCGCACTGTCCCCGGCGACCACCCTGTCGACCGAGTGGTTGCTTCCGGGCGTGGGGGCATTCGACGGCGCACGTGCGTGGGTCTTCAACGCGGGCGAGGTCAGCGCGGAATTGGTCCTTCAGCCGCTGGCTTCTGGATTGGCGGCGCGGGCGGTCGAGGTGCCTGCACGCGCTGCCGTCTCGGTACCCATGGAAACGGGCGGTGCGGGGATGCTGATCAGGTCATCCTCGGAGGTCGCTGTCTTGTGGTCCACACGCAATGGAGGCCTCGCACTCGGTAAGGGCCACCCCGTGGCTGTTCTGACAGACTGATGCCCGAACCGGCCCTTCGAGCGATTGTCGTGGTCCTGGTGGTCGTCGTGGCCGGATTGGGCGGAGCGGTGTTGAGGCGAGGAGCGGCACTCCGGAGGCGCAACGTGGCAACGACGCTCGAGCCGGGTTTGCACCTCTTCACGGCAGCCGGATGTGGCTCCTGCGATCGGGCGCGCCGAATCCTCGCGGGCGCCGGCGAGGAGTTCTCCGAACGCGGGTGGGAGGACGAGCCGGAGTTGTTCCGCCGGGAGGGAATCGATCGCGTGCCGGTGTTGATGCGAGTGGGTGCCGACGGCTCTGCCTGGCGTATCCATGGCGTCCCTTCCACCGCTCGTCTTCGCCGATGGCTCGGAGATCCTTGAACGGGGAGGCGCTTCGCCCTACCGTCCTGGTCACTATGACGTGTGTACGGTGTTCGACTCCGGCAGCGGTGGTGATGACGTTCGACTATCAGGAGCGCTCCGTGGCCCTGTTCGAGTTGGAGCTGCCCCCCGACCGAGGCGCCGGCTATTCCCTCTGCACCGGCCACGCCGACCGGATGACGCCACCGCTCGGGTGGACGCTCACAGATCGGCGAAACGTCACGCGCCTGTTCGCTCCGGCCGCCAGCAGCGGTGTCGCCTGAGCCGTGGGGCTCGATCGCGATCTGATCGACGCCGTCCGGGAGCTCGATGAGCCCGAGCTCCGCCGCCTGTTCATTCTCGCCCGTGCCCGGTTGGAGCGGGTGGGTGTCGATCTCGGGCAGGAGCCAAACGTGCGACTCCGTCAGCGGGCCGTCAAGTGTGGGAAAGCCGGGTGCACGTCATGCCCGCATGGCCCGTACTGGTACGCCTACTGGTCCGAAAGGGGACGCAGGCGAACGAAGTACATCGGCCGGTTGCTGGACGAGGATTGATCGAACTCCGTCTTTCGCGGAACGGCCCGATATCATGTCTGCCAGAGAGATAGAGGATTCGAGAGCTATGAAGTGTCCACAGTGCGGGGCCGAGGACGTCATCGAGATCAAGAACAAGGTTGAGGACATCGAGATCGACTTCTTCTCGTGTCACCGCTGCGAAGAGAAGTGGTGGGACCGGAGTGGCGAGTCGGTCTCCCTTCGTGAGGTTCTCGACATCGTCCGCAAGTCCAAGTCCTGATCCCAGAGGGTTTGGCCTCGATGGCTTCCTCCGTTCGTCGGCCATCGAGGCGGTGGCTCGCCACCATCATCGCAGGCGCCGGTTCCCTCGTCGTTCTCTCGGTCCTGAACCCTCAGCTGCTGTTCACGGCGACCACGCCGGCCGGTGGCGACATGGGGGCGCACGTGCTCGGTCCGGCGTTCCTCAGAGACGTCCTCCTCCCCTCGGGGAAGATCCTCGGATGGTCGAATGCGTGGTTCGCCGGGTTCCCGGCCTTCTACTTCTACTTCCCGCTTCCCTCTCTCATCATCGTCTTTCTCGACCTCTTTCTCCCGTACGGCGTGGCATTCAAGCTGGTCACCGTCGTCGGGCTGGTGGCGTTGCCTCCTTCGGTCCTGTTTCTTGCGCGAAGCATCGGCTACTCACGCAGCGTCGGCGCGGTGGCCGCCGCCGGCGCCGCCGTGTTCGCCCTCATGGAGAGCTACACGATCTACGGCGGGAATGTCGCGTCGACGATGGCCGGCGAGTTCGCATACGCCTGGTCGTTCTCGGCAGGGATGGTCTATCTCGGGTATCTGATCAAGGCCGTACGAGACGATCGGAAGTACATACCTGCGGCGGTGGCCGCACTGGCGGTCACCGTGCTGTCGCACATCTTGACCACGCTGGTACTGGTCTTTGCGTCGCTCACCGTCCTCGTCTGGCGTAGGTCGGCGAAGACGGCCCTCACCGTTTGGGCATGGGCGTTTGCGATCACCGCCTTCTGGTCGGTGCCGCTGCTGGCGAGGATCGGAATGACGTCCGACATGGCGTGGTCGCCGCTCCGCCGGTGGGAGGAGGTATTCCCCCTCGAGCTGTGGGTGCTGTTGCCGTTTGCGTTGGGCGGTCTCATCTGGTCGATGATCCGATACCCGCGCAGTCTCCCTGTCGCCGCTGCCATGTTGCTCCCCATCATCTACTACCCGATTCCAACGATCCTTCCGACGGTCGTGAAGTCCCTCGAGGGGGAGCGGTGGAAGCTGTGGAATGGCCGTCTCTTGCCGTACTGGTACTTCGGCGTGACGTTCTTTGGTGCCGTGGCGCTGGGTGGACTCATCGTCGCCGTGAGCCGTCGTCTCCCCGACCGGGTGTCCGGCTGGTGGGCGCGCGGGGTGGGGGTCGTCGCCGGAGCAGGTTTGGGATGGCTGCTCGTGTATCGGGAGGGCCCGGCCTGGGCCGGATGGTCGCTCGCCGGGCTCGCGGTCGTCGTGGCTGCTTTGTCGCTGACCTGGATCGCACCCATTGCCACTCGGGGTCTGCTCGTGGTTGCACTGGCTGCAACCCTCGGGCTCGGATCGCTCGCCGGGACCAACTTCGTCTACAAGTGGTCCCGGTGGAATTACGCCGGGTACGAGCTGAAAGAAGCGTGGCCGGAGTATCGCGACGTCATGGTGACCATGG
>JAOUGY010000513.1 GCA_029865445.1 Acidimicrobiia bacterium
GGCGCGGCGCCACAGGTCCAGGAGGCGTTCACCCTTCGAGCCCGGATCGCCTCCGAGGAGCAGGGAGGGAAGCGTGGTCGCCGCCATCATCCGCTCCGGTTCCTCCACGGCAGGGAGTTTCAGCCACGTGTAGACACTCGGCGAGCCGAGCGCGGATGCGATGGACACGGCCTCGACTACGAGGTCCATGTCGTCCACGACCCGCACCCGCCCTCCCTCGTCCCGGCGAGCCGGGAGCGGTTCGACCATCGCCACCAGACCTCTGCCGGCGAGATCGTCCACCGCTCCCGCGCAGGCTTCGAGAGTTCGGTTGGTCCCCGGATCGTCGTAGTCCAGCCGCAGGAGCATTTTGCCGCCATGGAAGCCAAGTCGTTCGATCGTCTCGGCCCGATACCCCGTGAACCGGTCGTCGACCTCCCACGCAGATCCCGTGAGTCCTCCCCGGTTCATGGAACCGAACACGACCTTGTCGTCGAGTTCGTCGAGCAGCAAGAGGTCCTCGGCGACATCCGGCGTCGCCAGGATGCCGTCGACACCGGGCATGCGGAGAGCCCGAATGCAGCGCTCGAGGGCGGCACGCCGGTCGGCCATCGCCCACGGATCGTCGCCCACACCGAGGATGCGCCGCGCGGGATGGTCGAACGCCACGATGAGGAGATTGCCGTCGCCCGCGATCAAGTCGCGCCGACGGCGCCGCTGGGCCTTCTCGAGCGCCATCTCGGGCGACCGGGCCCGGGCGTCCAGCAAGCCCTCGAATCGGGAATCGTCCAAAATGCTCACGAATGCGTGTCCTCTTCATCGGTGTGCTCCTGGTCGCTGCGTGCAGCGGACCCTCTGACCCGGCTTTGGTGTTCGGCAACGACACGCCTGGAGATCTCGAGGAACTGTCGTCGACCACCTTCGCCCGCTTCGTCGAGGTGTTCCCTGCCCAAGCCGATTGCATCGGCACGGTGACGTTGGAGGGCGCCCGCGAACTCGACGACCGGGCCCGCTACGACCCGGCGTCGGCGTCCATCACCATCCGGATTCCGGCCACCGCACCCCAACTCGAGATCAGCCTGGTCCACGAACTGGCTCATCACCTCGAGTTCTCGTGTCCCACCCACCCCGAGCTGCGCGCCGGTTTCCAGGCGGAGCAGGCGCTCGAAGGCGAATGGTTCGACGGTGAGACCTGGGAGAACACGCCCTCCGAACAATGGGCCACGGCCGTGGTCGAACTCGTCTTGGGCAGGCTCGACGAACGTGCCCGCGTCAACGTCACCCCGGCGGCGCTCGCCATCGTCGCGGCCTGGGCCGGGGGCGAGTGACTTCACTCGTTGCCGGCCTCCTGACGGAACTCTCGCGCAGCGGACGCCAGATCATCCTCGCCTTCGTCCCCTGAAGCAGACTCGAGCTCGTGCGACAGAGCTTGGAGGTCGGCGCCGCCCGCCATCATCTGGACGAGCTGCTCGAGCGGAATCTCGGCCTTGGTGTAGTCACCGTAGACCTGGCCGCGACGCAGGATCACGAAGTGGTCACCCACCGGATAGGCGTGGTGAGGGTTGTGGGTGATGAAGATCACTCCGATTCCACGACGTTTCGCCTGCAGGATGTACTTGAGGACCACTCCGGCCTGCTTGACCCCGAGCGCGGCCGTGGGCTCATCGAGGATGAGAACCTTGGCGCCGAAGTAAACGGCGCGAGCGATGGCGACCGACTGGCGCTCACCGCCGGAGAGGGTCCCGACGGGCTGATCGGGATCGCGGATGTCGATTCCCATCTTCGCCATCTCCTCGCGGGTGACCCGCTTGGCGCTGTCCACATCGAACCGCTTGAAGGGACCGAACCCGATGGTCGGCTCCGATCCGAGGAAGAAGTTCCGCCAGATCGACATGAGCGGGATCATCGCCAGGTCCTGGTAGACGGTGGCGATACCCATGTCGAGGGCCTGACGAGGCGACTCGAATTCGACCTCGTTGCCCTCGAAGCGGTAGGAACCCTCCGACGGCTTGTGGACACCTGCCAGTGTCTTGATGAGCGTGGACTTGCCGGCTCCGTTGTCACCGAGGAGGCAGGTGACCTCTCCAGGTCGCACGAACATCGACACGTCCTGGAGGGCTATGACCGAGCCGAAATACTTGGAAACGTTGTTGATCTCGAGGATGGGTTGTGCGTCACTCATGTCACTCACCGCTTCTGTGCCTGTTGCCGGACGAAGTTGTTGAAGATCACGGCGACTACGAGAATCGCCCCCA
>JAOUGY010000195.1 GCA_029865445.1 Acidimicrobiia bacterium
CCTGTCGACCGGTGCCGTGTTCTTGGGTCCACCCGGTGTCCGCTTCAGCTTCGACCGGACCGAGCGGGTGTATCTCGATCCGGAGACGGCGGCGTTCGTCGAAGGCACGTTCTTCGGCTACGTCGTGGACGCTTCGGACTCCGAGATCGTCTTCGATGAAGCCGAATTCCTCACCGGAGACGATGCGGCGGCCGCGGCCGAGGCGGCCGGCGAGGAGTCGCCACCACCCAATGATTTCTTCATTCGCAACACCACCGACAGCACCATCACGCTGCGACTTGCCCCGGCCGTAGAGGTGTTCGTCCAGGCCGGCTTCCCCGAGGCGGGTGTGGGCGCAGAGCGAATAACTCTCGACGAATGGCTGGGGCTCCGCCGGGGAGAGCCGCTCGACTTCGACTGGTACGGGGCCGGTGCTCTGCCCTATTCGATCACCGTGAAGAATGGGCGGATCACCGTGATCGACGAGGTCTATCTGCCGTGAGTCACAGGTGGCGCGACATCATCTGCGCAGCCCGGGCCACCATCTCGCCCACCTCTGCCGTGTCGCGTTCGCCCGGGAAGCGGTAGGACGGTCCGAACACGCTGAGCAGGGCCGCCAGCTCGTGGTCGGAGTCGAACACGGGAGCGGCGACGGCGGACACCCCTTCGACCCATCCGTCGAACGCCCAGCCGTACCCGGCGGTCTTGATCGTGCTGCACAACTCCCGAATCCGGGCGGGATCGACGATCGTCTTGGGCGTCACAGGGGTCAAGGGCCGGGATAGGTAATCCTCGAGTTCTCGCTCCGGCCAGTGAGCCATCCACACCTGGCCGGCGGCCACCACGTGGGGAGCGAACCGGTGGCCGGTGGAGTCGGGCACCTGGACCGGATTCTGGCTCTGTATCTGCAGGGTGTAGATGAGGGCGTCGCCGGCGGGGAGCGCCATCGCCGAGTCTTCGTCCAGGGCGGCCGTCAACTCCGACAGATACGGCTTGGCCACACCTGCCAGCACCTCTGCCGAGGTTCCCTGCGGGGAGACCGAGGCGAGGGCCGGCCCTGGTGGGTAGGTGCCGTCCGTCGACCCCCGGTTGACCATGCCGATGGACATCAGCGTGTTGAGGATGCGGCTGGCGGTCGACTTGGGAAGGCCCGTCTCGGCGGCGAGGTCACCCAACGAGACCTCGGTCCGTGCCGCCAGGACCCTCAGGATGTCGAATGCTCGGATGACCGATTGGACGTGGTCGTTCATGGTTCGTTGACGGATGTCGCCGGTGAAGATATCGTCCCACTATACAGAACGTTCCGAGATACGGAATGCCCCCTGGTCCCGAGGTTGGAGGCGAAATGAGACCGGCCGGAAAGGTGATCGTCACGTGCGCGGTGACAGGAAGCTCGCACACCCCGACGATGAACAACGACATTCCGATGACCGTGGAGGAGCACATCGACCAGTCGGTGGCCGCGGCCCAGGCGGGGGCGGGTGTCATCCATCTCCACGCCCGCGATCCTCGTGACGGCAGACCGGTGTCCGACGTCGGCATCTTCCGTGAGTACTGCGCCGGAATCAAGGAGCGGTCGGACGCGGTGATCTCGATCACCACCGGAGGCGCCACCGGACAGACGATCGAAGAACGCCTCAGGGTGATCAAGGAGCTCAAACCCGAACTGGCCACCTGCAACCTCGGCACGATGAACTACGGGTTGTTCCAGATGATTCCCAAGTACGAGGGCCGGTGGAAGTACGACTGGGAGGAGCCCTTCCTCGCCTCCACCAAAGACGAACCCTTCGTCAACCGGTTCTCCGACATCGAGTACATGCTCACCGTGCTCGCCGCCGAAACCGGATGCCGGTTCGAGTTCGAGGCATACGACATCGGCCACCTCTACACGCTGGCGTTCTACGCCGACCAGGGGCTCGTCCCCACTCCCATCTTCATGCAGTTCGTGGTGGGAACCCTGGGCGGCATCGGGGCGGACGTCGAAAACGTCTTTCACATGAAAGAAGCCGCCATGCGGTTGTTCGGGAAAGACGCCGAATGGGGGATTCTCGGTGGCGGTCGGGCCCAGTTCGACCTGGTGACCACCGGTGCGACACTCGGCGGCAACGTCCGGGTAGGTCTCGAAGACTCTGTGTACCTCCGCAAAGGCAAACTCGCCGAGTCGAACGCCGAGCAGGTGGAGAAGATCGTGCGCATTCTCACCGAGCTGTCCCGTGAGCCGATGACACCCGACGAGACGCGCGACGTCCTCGGTCTCAAGGGCATCGACCAGGTCGCCTTCTGACATGAAGTTCGGCATCGTCGGAACCGGCGTCATCGGCGCCGGGTGGGCCACACGTGCCCTCTCCCGCGGCTGGGATGTGGTGGCCACGGACCCGGCTCCCGGGGCGGAAGCCAGGCTGCGGACCGCCGTGGAACGGTCGTGGCCGTCGGTCCGGAAGATCGGCCTCTATCCGGGGGCCGATCCGGCCAGGATCGAGTTCGTAGCCACTCCCCAGGACGTGGGCGAGCGAGCAGATTTCGTCCAGGAGTCGGCGCCGGAGGTGCTCGAGCTGAAACAAACCGTGTTGAGGGCAGTCGACGAAACCGCCGGACCGGATGTGATCGTTGCCTCGTCCACCTCGGGGCTGCTGCCCACCCGGCTTCAGGAAGGCATGCGCCACCCGGAGCGGTTCGTGGTCGGCCACCCCTTCAACCCCGTCTACTTGCTGCCGCTGTGCGAGGTGCTCGGTGGAGAGGCCACGGCGCCGGATGTCGTCGAACGGGCGATTGCCGTGTACGACGACCTCGACATGTATCCGCTGCTCGTGCGCAACGAAGTCGACGGATTCCTCGGTGATCGCCTCCAGGAGGCGTTGTGGCGGGAGATCCTCCACCTGGTCGCCGACGGGGTTGCCACCACCGGCGAACTCGACGACTCGATCGTCTACGGCCCGGGGCTCCGATGGGCGGCGATGGGGACCAATCTGACGTACCACCTCGCAGGAGGCGAGGCCGGCATGCGTCACATGCTGAAACAGTTCGGACCGGCCCTCGAGTGGCCGTGGACCAAGCTGGTGGCGCCTCCCCTCACCGACGAACTGATCGACCGGATGGTGGAGGGAACCCAGGAGCAGGCCGCCGGCCGTTCGATCGCCGAGCTGGAACGTCTCCGGGACGACTACCTCATCTCGGTGATGTATTCGCTCCGTGAATCCCGCCTGGGAGCGGGTTCGATCATCGCCCGCCGGGAAGGCCGCACCGTCGACCGCGCCGCACCCACCCGCTGGACGCCGGGCATGGAGATCGAAACCCCGCTGCCGCTCTATCAGTGCCGGGTTGCCCCCGACTGGGTCGACTACAACGACCACATGACCGAATCCGCCTACCTGCTGGCATTCGGGTGGGCGTCCGATGCCTTCTTCCGCTACATCGGGATCGACGAGGATTACCGGGCCGCCAAACATTCGTTCTACACCGTCGAGAGCCACCTGGTCTACACGAAGGAGGTGTCGACGGGCGAGCCGCTCGTCTTCACCACCCAGCTCCTCGGCCACGACCACAAGAGGCTCCACTTCTTCCATTCGATGTACCACGGGGACAGCGGTGACCTCCTCTGCACCAACGAGCAGGTCCTCGTTCACGTCGACATGGAAGCGGGGAGGTCGGCGAACACACTCGACGGTCCCAAGTCCGTGCTCGACGAAATCTGGAAGGTTCACGGCCTCATGGACCGTCCGCCCAAAGCCGTCATGAACATCACCGGGAGGTGACCGTGGAGTTCTCCATCACCGACGAACAGAAGATGATCGTCGACGTCGTCCGCGCCTTCGTCGACAAAGAGCTCGTTCCTCACGAGCGCGAGGTCGAGGAAGCCGGGGAGATCAGACCCGAGCTGGCCGCCCACATCAAGGCGAAGTCGCTCGAAGCCGGGATCTACGCCGCCAACATGCCCGAGGAACTGGGCGGGGGAGGCCTCGACAACCTGACCATCGCCATGGTCGAACGCGAGCTCGGCAAGACCTCCTACGGCCTCCAGTACATCATCGCCCGCCCGTCGAACATCCTCCGCGCCTGTGAAGGCGACCAGGTGGAGGCCTACCTCCTTCCCACGATCCGGGGTGACCGCGTCGAGTGTCTCGCCATGACCGAACCCGATGCCGGTTCGGATCTGCGGGGAATGAAGTGTCGGGCCGTGCGCGACGGAGACGAGTACGTGATCTCCGGTACGAAGCACTTCATCAGCCATGCCGACGTCGCCGACTACGTGATCCTGTTCGCCGCCAGCGGTGAGGAGGACACCGGTCGCGGTCCCCGCAAGCTCATCACCGCCTTCCTCGTCGACATGGGCACTCCGGGTTTCGAGGTCCAGAAGGGGTACAACTCGGTGAGCCACCGGGGCTATCACAACTCGATTCTCAACTTCGACGAATGCCGGGTCCCCGTGGCGAACATCCTCGGCGAGGAGCACCACGGTTTCGACGTGGCCAACGAGTGGCTCGGCGCCACCCGGCTACAGGTGGCGGCGACGTCGCTGGGACGGGCCGACCGCGCCATCGAAATCGCCACCGAGTGGGCTGCCAACCGGCGCCAGTTCGGCCAGTCGATCGGAAAGTTCCAGGGTGTGTCGTTCAAGCTCGCCGACATGGCCACCCAGCTGGCAGCCGCCGAACTCCTCACCTACCGCGCGGCGTGGAAGGCCGATCAGGGCACCATGACCGACACCGATGCGGCGATGGCGAAGGTGGTCTCGACCGAGATGCTCGCCTTCGTCACCGACGAGGCCATCCAGATCCTCGGAGGCATGGGGCTGATGGACGAGCTGCCGCTGGAACGATTCTGGAGAGACTCCCGGGTCGAGCGGATCTGGGACGGCACGTCGGAGATCCAGCGCCACATCATCAGCCGGGCGATGCTCCGGGCGTACGGCGGCTGATGAGCCTCGAGCGCCTGCTCAACCCGAAGTCGGTGGCATTCATCGGCGGAGAACGCGCCGGTTTCGCCATCGAACAGTCGCGCACCGCCGGGTTCGACGGCGAGATGTGGGCGGTGAACCCGACCCGGCCAGAGCTGGCCGGCGTCGCAACCGTGGCGTCGGTCGACCGTCTGCCGGCGCCTCCCGATGCCGCGTTTGTGGCCGTTGACCGCGAGCGATCGATCGATGTGGTGGGCGTCCTCGCCGTCCTCGGGGCGGGCGGGGCCGTCTGCTACGCCTCCGGGTTCGCCGAGTCCGGGCCGGAGGGCGAGGATCTGCAACGAAGGCTGATACAGGTGGCAGCGGACATGCCGATCATCGGCCCCAACTGCCACGGCTTCGTCAACGCTCGCTCGGGTGCGGTCCTGTGGCCCGACGTCCAGGGGTGCCGGCGGGTCGATGCGGGAGCGGCGATCGTCACCCAGTCCGGCAACCTCGCGATCAACATGACCATGCATCGGCGCGGCCTCGCCTTGAGCCACGTGGTCACGCTCGGCAACCAGGCGGGCGTGGGCATCGAGGACTGTTTCGAGTTCTTCGTCTCCGATCCGGCAGTCACCGCCATCGGCCTCCACATCGAGGCGCTGTCGGATCCGGTCCGGTTCGGGCGGATCGCCCTCGCCGCCCATGAATCAGGAAGACCCGTGGTGGTGTTGAAGACGGGGCTCAGCGCGGAGGGTGCGTCCATCGCCCGGACCCACACCGCTTCGCTGGCCGGGTCCGCCCCCGCCCACCAGGCGCTCTTCGACAGGTACGGGATCGCCTCGGTCTCCACGGTGCCCGAGTTCCTGTCGGCGCTGGCGGTCCTCGGAAGATACGGCAGGCTCGCAGGCAACCGGCTCACCTCCCTGTCGTGCTCCGGGGGTGAAGCCGGTCTGGTGGCCGACCGCGCCGCCGGACGCAACGTCGTGTTCCCGCCCTTCGAGCCCTCGGCCGCCGACCGCATCGCGGCCACACTCTCTCACCGGGTGCCGGTGACCAATCCGCTCGACTATCACACCTTCATCTGGGGCGATCTTCCCGTGATGACAGAATGCTTCACCCAGACCCTGTCGGCGGGGGTCGATGCCGGGATGCTCGTGATCGACTTCCCGAAGGGCGACGACACATGGTGGTGGCCGACGATGGAGGCCTTCGTGGCCGCCCACCGCGCTTCGGGCGTTCCCGCCATCGTCACCTCCTCGCTCCCCGAAAATCTGCCCGAACACGTGGCGTTGTGGCTCGACGAGCGGGGCATTCCCACGGTTCCCGGCATCGACGATGCGCTTGCCGCCCTGGAAGTGGCCTCCTCCGTTCCCGAGCCGTCGGCGGTGATTCATGCACCGGCTCCCGTTCCCCCGGCGAGGGTCACGACGCTGGGTGAGCACCAGACCAAGGAGATGCTGCGGGCGGCCGGGGTGCGCGTACCGGAGGGACGCATCGTCCCGACGTCGGGTCTGGTGGCCGGCGCCGAAGAGCTCGGATACCCGGTGGTTCTCAAATCGGTGGGACTGGAGCACAAGACGGAGTCCGGCGGGGTCGTCGTCGGAATCGGCGACCAGGACGACCTGGAGCGGGCGGCTACTTCGATGGGTCATCTGGGTACCCACTTCCTCGTCGAACAGTTCTTTGGTGGCGCAGTGGCCGAGCTCGTCGTGGGCGTGCGCCGCGAACACCCTGTCGGGTGGACGGTGACCGTGGGCACCGGCGGCGTACTGGTCGAGCTGTTGGCGGATTCCGTCACGTTGCTGGCACCTGTCACGGGAGCCGAGGTCCGGCAGGCCCTCGAATCTCTTCGTATCGCTCCGCTGATCACCGGGCATCGGGGACGGGCGGGGGGAGACGTGGATTCGGCCGTCCGGGCCGTCTGCGCCATCGTCGACGCGGCGCTGGCCGATCCGGGCGTCGTCGAGCTCGAGGTGAACCCGCTGCTGGTGCTTGGTGACGGCGCAGTCGCCGTCGATGCGCTGGCCGTGATCGAAGACTGAGAGGAGAACGGATGACCGATGATGTGATCGTGGAGCGGACGCCGCCGGTGATGGTCGTCACCATCTCGCGGGGAAAGGCGAACGCCATCGATATGGCCACCAGCCAGGTCCTCTCCCGTACCTTCGAGGAGTTCCGGGACGATCCCGACTACCGGGTGGCGATCCTGACGGGGGCG
>JAOUGY010000196.1 GCA_029865445.1 Acidimicrobiia bacterium
CCCGGGAGAAGGATCCAGGTCCATGACCATCCAGTCGGGGTTGTGCGCCTCGACGGCAGTGGACAGCCACATGTGGAACGTGATCGTGCCCTGGTTGGCGAGGTACGCGATGTCCTCCACCCGGGTCACCACCGGATACCGGGTGATTCCCCCGTCTGCTTTCGCCACTTCGAATCGACCGATCGTCGCCGGGAAGTGGTCGGACGCATTCTTCTGCATGAACCCCTTGGCGGATATCCCGTTCGGGAATCGCTGGAGCGTGAGTGGCCGGCCGGAGCAGAATTGCAGCATCGACGCACCCACCGACTCGTAGTGGGCCACCAGATCGGCCTTCGTGAACCCGGCCTCTTCGAAGATCGGTTTGTCCGGATTCGAGACCTTCACGCCAAACCCTCGCTTCAGCTCACGAACAACCAGTCGACTTCATCGCCCATCATCGCTCCCACTTCCTCTCTCAACTCCGGGTACCGATCGAGATGAGGATCGGATGCAACGAGCGTAAATGCCTCGTCCCGTGCCCGGACGAGCGTCTCGAAGTCCTTGACGATGTTGGCGAGCCTGAGATCCGCCTTGCCCGATTGGCGGGACCCGAACACGGTGCCTTGGCCCCGGAGTTCGAGGTCGATATCGGCGAGAGCGAACCCGTCTCCCGTCGCGGTCATCGCCTCCAACCGCCGCTCCCCCTCCGGTGTCGTCGGGTCGCCGATGAGAATGCAGACGCCACCGGCAGCCCCGCGTCCCACCCGACCACGGAGCTGATGGAGTTGGGAGAGCCCGAACCTGTCGGCATCCTCGACGACGATCACCGTGGCGTTGGGAACGTCGATGCCCACCTCGATGACGGTGGTCGCCACCAGGACGTCGATGTCACCTGCCCGGAAGGCTCCCATCACAGCCGCCTTGTCCGCCGCCGAGAGCTGGCCGTGGATCAGACCGAGCCGGAGGTCTCCGAACACTTCGGACAGGCGCTCGAACTCACCGGTCGCCGACGCCACCTCGAGCTTCTCGGAGTCTTCGACCAGTGGACACACCACGAACGCCTGATGGCCCTGAGCAACTTGGGCGCGCACCTCATCCCAGGCGGCAGCTTCACCCGACCTCGACACCCAGCGGGTGTCGATCGCCATCCGCCCGGGTGGCAATTCGTCGATCTGGGACACGTCGAGGTCTCCGTACAGCGTCATCGACAGCGTCCGCGGGATCGGCGTCGCCGTCATGATCAAGACATCCGGGTCGACGTCGGTGGCCTTCTCCTTCAGTGCTACCCGCTGCAGAGCACCGAACCGGTGCTGTTCGTCGACGACTGCCACCGCCAACTGTCGGAAGTGCACACCCTCCTGGATGAGAGCATGGGTGCCCACCACCAGGTCGATGTCGCCGGAGGCGATCCACCCGAGAACCTCTCCCCGCTTGGCGCCGGCAGTGAAGTTGGTGGCCACCTGTGATCCCGTCAGGAGCGCCACCCTGACGTGATGAGGGTCGTCGAAGAGCGAGTCCATACCCATGGGGGATCCTGGAGGGGGACCGAGCCCGGCCTGTGCGAGCAGATCCGAGATGCCCAGGAAGTGCTGACCCGCCAGGACCTCGGTCGGAGCCATGGCGGCGCCCTGGTGGCCACCCTGAATCCCTGCGAGCAGCGTCAGAACCGCCACGACCGTTTTCCCCGACCCCACCTCACCCTGCAAGAGCCGGTGCATCGGTCGATCCAACGCAAGGTCGGCCGAGATCTCGTCCAGCACCCGAGCCTGGGCGCCGGTCAAGGAGTAGGGAAGGCCCGCCACGAACCGGTCGGTGAGGGGGCCGGCAAACGTGTGGGAGATCCCTCTCTCCTCCGCCTCGCGGCGTCGTTTGTTGACGGCAAGTGCAATCTCGAGACGAAACAGTTCGTCGAACACGAGTCTTTGCCGCGCCGGCCCGGTCTGCGCTGGGTCTTCGGGGAAGTGGATCTCGCCGAAGGCGGTGTCCCGATCGATGAGGCCGTTGCGCTTCACGATCTCCGGCGGGACGGGGTCGGGTATGGGCCGGGAACGGGTGAGGGCGTTGTGGACCGCCCGGCGCATGTGCCCCACTCCCGCATCCCCCACCGCGCCGTGGATCGGGACGATGCGGCCGGTGGTGAGAGCTTCGGAATCAGACGACAGCACATCGACGTCCGGCGACGACATCTGGGGAGATCCGCGAAAACGCTCGATCTTCCCTGACAGCGCCACTTCGGCGCCAACGGTCAGCTGTCGCTCCCGAAAGGCCTGGTTGAACCAGACCACCTTCAACGAACCGGTCCCATCGCTGACCCGTGCCTCCGTGATCGTGAGCCCCCTCCGAGGGCGCCGCGTCGAGATCGACGCCACACGCACGATCACGGTGATTTCTTCTCCGACTCCGAGCGAGCCGATGGGTTCGACACGACTCCGGTCGATGTACCGGCGCGGCACGTGGTGCAAGAGGTCGGACACGGTCTCGATCCCCGCCTTGCGAAGTGCCGCCCCCCGCCGACCCGACAGGCCCTTCACGCTCTCGACCGGGATCGAGGCGAGCTTGGTCAGCGTCGCCATCGAAACGACCGCATCACTCGATAGAGATGAGATAGGGGTACAGCGGTTGCCCCCCAAAGATCACGGACATCTCGAGATCGGGATGCAACTCACCGAGCCATGCCTCGAGCGCCTTGACGGTGGCTTGAGAGGACCCCTCTCCCTCGTAGATGGTGATCAACTCGGCTCCCATCATGTAGATGGACGCAACGAGCCCTCTCAGCGCCGTCTCGATGTCAGTGTCTGCAACCACGATCGTGCCATCGGCGATGCCGAGCCAATCCCCCGCCGAGATTCTGCCGAATTCGACCACCGCGTCCCTCACGGCCTGGGTGACCTCTCCGGTGACGACCGATGACGCAGCGGCGGCCATGTCTTCCATGACGGAGAGAATGTCCTCGCCCCCGGGGTCGTATCCCACCATTGCGGCGACGCCCTGAGGGACGCTCCGGGTGGGCACGACCGCAACCGTCTTGGTGCTCAGCGCGTCCAGTTGTTCGGCCACCGGCACGATGTTCTTGTTGTTTGGCAGCACGATGACCTTCTTGGCGGGGATCGCATCCACCACCCGCAGGAGATCCTCCGTCGAGGGGTTCGACGACTGTCCGCCCGACACCACTCCCTGAGCCCCCAACTGCCGGAACACCTCCACCAGTCCGGAGCCCACCGCCACCGAGACGATCCCGACCTCGGCGTCGAGGCTCGACTCCATGGGCTCGAACGCACCGTGCATCGAGTGCTCGCCGGCCTGCTCGGCGAGGTCGGTGATCCTGATGTCGCGCGGCCGTCCGACGGCGATGCCGGCCTCGATAGATGCCCCGATGTGGTCTGTGTGGATGTGGCAGTTCCACGTCCCGTCGCCGCCGACCACCACGATCGAGTCGCCAAGCGCCTCCCATTCGCCGCGGAACCGTTCCACGCCCTCTTCGTCGCAGTCGAGAAGGAACATCACCTCGTACCGGAGGTCGGCGATCCCGTTGTTCTGACCGACTTCGATCGCGTCGAGGTCCGCACGGGCCCGCAGAACACGTTCGGGCAACTCGACATCGGCGCCGGTGACCACTTCGAGAAAGGATGCCAACAGCAGCAGGAATCCCGCTCCCCCGGCGTCGACGACACCTGCTTGCTTGAGGACCGGCAGCATCTCGGGCGTGTTCTCGAGCGCCACCACCGCCCGGTCGTACACCGACCGCAACAGCATCGACAGATCCTGACCCGCCGTTCCGCCGCCGCTCTTGGCCGCCTCCGCCGCCTCTCTCAGAACGGTGAGGATCGTGCCCTCCACGGGCCGCTGGACGGCCCGGTAGGCGGCAATCGAGGCGCTGTCGAGCGCGGCGGCCAACTCGTCGACTCCGACCTCGGAGGCGTGGCGGAAGCTGTCGGCCAGGCCTCTCAGGATCTGGGAGAGGATCACGCCCGAGTTGCCCCTCGCCCCCATCATGGAACTGCGCGAGATCACGTCGGCGACGTCGGACATCGACTCGGCGGAATCGACCGAATCTACGACGCTTCCCATCGTGAGGGTCATGTTGGTGCCGGTGTCCCCGTCGGGAACGGGATACACGTTCAGGCCGTTGAGCGCGTCCCGATAGTCGGTGAGGCGTTCGTGATAACGCCGGACGACCGCTTTGATGTCCTCAGATCGCAACCCCATGACCCGGCGAGTATATGGGACGGCCCCGGGGCCCGCGGGTCGTCCTTGGCGCGATTGTGGCGCTCGTCGAAGACCTGGCTATCCTCCCGGCGGGCGTTTGTGCGCGCCCATCGGCACGGGCGGATCTCCCCGGGGATCACGGTACGTCCCGCCCGGATGCACATCATGCCCATTCAGGACCATCCCAGGAGTTGTTCATGTCGTACCGATGCGAGATCTGCGGCAAAGAACCCAGCTTTGGCAAGAACGTCACGTTCTCTCACAAGCGCAACAGCCGCCGCTGGCTGCCCAACATTCAGCGAGTTCGTGTGAAACACGGCTCCAACACCCGGCGAGCCCGCGTCTGCACATCGTGCATTCGCGCAGGCAAGGTCGAGAAGGCCTGATGGCCGTCCAAGGGGTCGTCCGTACCTACGACCCCACCACCGGCATCGGGGTGGTGGTACGTGATGACGACGGCGCCGAGGTCTACCTCCGAGCGGGGTCGCTCGCAGGTTCGATCTTTCGTTTCGTCCGCCAGGGCCAGCGCATCGTCTTCGACATCGATGATGACGCCGGCATGCCGGTGGTGTCCAACGTCCGGGTCGGACAAGAGGGCTACTGACGCCTGGCGCGGCGTCACGTTCGATTCTCACCGTCGGAACCGACTTGACCGCCCCACCGGCTCGCCTCGGGCTGTAGAGTCGGCCTGGCTCGCACACCCTGAAGGAGGAGCACAGTGGTCGAGGCCTATGTCCTGATCCAGACCGAGGTCGGCAAGGCGGCATCGGTGGCCGAAGAAGTCCGCGAGATTGCCGGCGTCGAGAACGCCGACGACGTGACCGGACCGTATGACGTCATCGTCAAGGCCGCGGCCGAAGACGTAGACCAGCTCGGAAAGCTCGTGGTGGCCAAGATCCAGGCGGTACCGGGAATCACCCGCACGCTCACCTGCCCGGTCGTCAACCTCTGAGCCGGCGACCCCGAATCGACCGTTAGAGAGCCCGGGCCACACCCGGGCTCTCTCGCGTCACCCCAACTTGGCGGCGATCGATCCCGCATTGCGGAGGGCCGAGCCATCGGCCCCTGCGACCGAGAACGCCCGGGGCCTCATCGCCTCGAGTTCGTCGAACATGTCCGAGATCTGACGGCGGCGCTCGATGACGGGGTCGATCCACAGATATCCCGAGAGGCTGCCCGGGATCGTGTTGATCTCATTGACCCATAACTTGCCGCCGCTTTCGAGAAAGTCGATGCGAGCCACCGACCTGACTCCGACGAGATCCGCGACGACCTTCGCGGCCTCCCTCAGCTCAGTCTCCAGTCCGGCATCGAGATCGGCGGGGAGCTTGCGAGCGACTGCTCCCGATCCTCCCCACGCCAGGTACTTCTGTTCGTAGCTGTAGAGACCACCCGGTGACCTCACCGGCTCCTCGATCGCAGACAGTTCGAGCCCCGGGTACGTACGCACGGCGATCTGGAGGTCACGGAAGTCGCTCAAGAACGGCTCGACAACCGCCCCGTCGCCCATGTTCGGAGCGGACAGGAGAGCGACGGCGGTGGCGTGGTCTTCGACCACCTCGATCCCGATGGATGAACCGCCGAACCGCGGTTTGACGATGTAGGGACCCTGGAAGGGGGGTGGTGCGTCCTTGCGGAGCAGCGTCCGGGGCAAGGTGGGAAGCCCGACCTGAGCCACCGCCGCACCGAACGAGAGTTTGTCCATCCCGAGTGCCGATCCCCACTGACCGGGGCCGGAGTAGCGATAACCCACGAGATCGAACAGACCTTGAAGCGTCCCATCTTCACCGGGTCCGCCATGGCAGCAGTTGAGGATCACGCCGACGTCGAGCGGTTTCTTCCTCTGTACGAAACCGGCGCCCGGCTCTGCGATGAAGGTCAGCTCACGGGCTTTGCGAGGGACGCCATCGGCAAAGGCAGAGACCTCGCTGTCGGGATCCACCAGATGGAAGCGGCCGGTCTTGTCCCAGTAGATGGCCTCTACATCCGATGTCAGCCGGGTTGCCTGAAGCCCGGTGGAGATGCTGATGTCGTGCTCGGGCGACGGTCCGCCGAAGATCACTGCGCGTCTTGCCATGTTCCGCTCTTTGTCAGGGGTAATGGTCGGGAAGGTCGTTCTCGTAGAGAACGCCATCACCCTCGCCGAGGTTTGCTCGAACCCACGCGACGGCCTCCTCCCGTGTCTGCACGACGATAACCGAGCCCGGAGCCGAGGCTGAGGCACCTTCGAGCAGAGCTCGCCGATTCGTGTGACCGACCACCACCAAGGTGGCGCCGGTCTCGGCCACCGCCCGCGCGAAGTTCCGGTTCTCCTCGGCCTGGACCGGCCCGAGTTCCACCATTCCAGGTGTCACCACCGCTCTCCTGCCGGACACGAGATCTCCCAGACGGCCGAGGGCGGCCCTCGCCCCGTCGGGATTCGAGTTGAACGTGTCGTCGATGATCACGGCGCCGGCTTCCGAACGGCCCACGACCTGACGGTTGGGCGGCGAGGCGAGAGCGGCGAGGCGAGTTGCGTCCGGCTCCAGCCCGAGCGCAGTGACCGCTCCGACTGCCGCCGCCACATTCGAGGGGTGGACTGCACCGACGTCACATGACCCCACGTTGCGACCCCGGATCACAACGACCCCGGTCGAAGGATCGACGAAGACGTCGGCGCTCCGATCGATCGTCGAGCACCGCACGATCTGGATGCGTTGGGCCTCCTCATCGGCGACCCGGGACAGGAGCGGATGGTCCACGTTGACGACACCGACCCGGGCCCGCTCGAGAATCTCTCGTTTCGCCTGGGCGATCCGCTCCTCACTCTTCATCCGTTCGAGGTGAACGGGTCCGATGGCCGTCATCACCGCCACCTCCGGCGGAATCCACGAACAGAGTTCC
>JAOUGY010000198.1 GCA_029865445.1 Acidimicrobiia bacterium
GACGTCCTGTACGTCGACGGGCTGTCCGACATGACGCTCGAAGTCGCCACGCTCGACCATCCTGTCGACGTTGCAGGCCTGCTTGAGTTGCCCGGGATAGATGGGACGGTGGTCCCGGCGACCGGAGCCGAACCGATCGACTACCTCATCGTCGAACCGGACGAGTCAGAATCACGGCTCTGGCTGGTGTCTGGTCCCGGCACCTGGGTGGTAATCGGCGAACACGCGCTGGAGCGGAGCCGGCCTTGAACGAGACGCTGATGCTCGCGGCGACGTGCACGGCAGCCACGGTACTCCTCGGCACCCACACACGCCTCAAACCGTCGCTCCTGGTCCCACTCGGAATCGTGACAGGTGTGTCGGTGTTCGTGGGTGTCGGCACAATCCTGCTCGTTGTGGCCGAAACCGCGCCACCCATACGGACGGGAGCCATCGCCTGCCTCGGCATGCTCGCAATCGCCCTTGTCGGTCGCCACAGATCCGACTGGAGGCGAATCGCCCTCGGATGTGCGCTGGCCGTGGGCGGGATCACCACGATCGTGCTGGTTGTGGGTTGGACGTCGCCAACCCGCCTGACGCCGGACTCACTCCGCTATATCGCCGCCGGCGACGTCTTCTCCGAACAGGGCGCTTTCGCCCGGATCTCGAGAAACGTTCTCCTCAAACGGTCGACGACGACGCCGCTCGTCCACACCCTTGGCCAGCTCGATGGTCGGCTCTACTCGCCTTTCGTGACACCGGTCGTGGTCGGTGCGGGGCTCGTTCTCACGCTGATCGTCCTCCGAGACCAGCTCAACGACTGGAGGGTGCCGGCACGAGGAGTTAGGTGGCTCACTGGTTTCGCCGTTGCGTTCATCCTGGCCTCCAACCGAGCCCTGTACGACGCGTTCTACGTTGATTCGCACGGATTTGTGATGGTGGCATTTCTGGTCGTCGTGGCCGGAGCATTTGCCATGAATCATGAACCCGGCTGGGCGATACCAGTCGCGCTGGCCGCCTCGCTCATCGTGCTGGCCCGCGCGGAGGGTCCAGCGGTCGCCGCACTCGGGCTCCTGCCAGCCATCACGGTGCTCTCGACCACCCGAGCGCGAGTGCTCCTGGTCCTTCCGGCGGTTCTGGCCTGCCTCGTCTGGTTTGGCGCCGGACTTCTCGGTCGGGCCAATCCGGGTGACCTCTCTCTTCTCTCGGACCCCGCCTCCCGAGGCGCTCTGGTAGGCCTCGGGCTGTTGGCGATCGCAGGGGCGACCACGACACTCGAACGGTGGCCGCTCCTCCCCATTCCCACACTCACCGTGGCGATGCTCGCCGTTGTGCTCGGTATCTCCGCGATCGGGCATCCGAGCATCCTCGTTGATGCGGCCAGAGCCACGATCGTCAACATGTTCGGGAGGGGTCTCTGGGGAACTTCGTGGCTCGTGATCGTGTTACTGCTGGTCACGACGTTGCGGAGGGAGGCCTTCCCGGATGCTCATGTCTGGTTCGTTCCGATCGTCGGCTACGCGATCCTCTACTGGCTGCTGCCGTTTCTCCGGGGCGGCGCCTACCGGATTGGGGAAGGCGACTCGGGTAATCGGGTGCTTGCGCACGTCTTTCTGGTCTGTGTCGTCTACCTGGGCCTGGCGTTCGGCCGAGAACTCACGTCTACGTCAGAGCATCGCGCATGAGCGCGGTGAACAGCTCGGGTTCGGTGAGAAACGAGTCGTGGCCCTTGTCCGAGTGCACGGTGAATCTCCGCACCGGGACACCGGCGGCTTTGAGGACACCCACCATGTGCTCTTGTTCATCCGGATAGAAGCAGACGTCCGAGTCGATTGTGAAGGCGTGCCAGCGTTGATGACTGCATCGGGCGAGCAGATCGGTCATCGACTCGCCCCCCACCCCGACCTCCCCGATCAGGTCGAACTGCTGCCACAGCGTCATGATCCGCAGGTATGTGTTGGCGTCGAAGCGCTGAACGAACTTCTGCCCCTGATGCAGCATGTACGACTCGAGAGGATGGCCCACCTCGTAGCCACCCAGGTTCTCGCGCCGAATGATCTCGTTCCGCGCCCTCTCCCTCAATGCGTCGATACTCACGAACGTCTTGTGCCCGACCATGCGGGCGAGGGCGAGCCCCAGTTCGGGACCGGGACCCGGGTAGTAATCCCCACCCTTGAACTCGGGATCGGTCACGATCGCGAACATCTGCTCGAAGTTGTGCAGAACCTGGAGGCTGGTCACTTCCAGGCCGGCGGCCACCGGGATGACGGTCGACACGAGGTCCGGATACTTCGAAGCGATTGCCGCACACATGAGTCCACCCACCGACCCGCCCACGACGGCGTGCAGCCGTTCGATCCCGAGGTGATGAAGGAGCCTGACCTGGGAGTCGACGACGTCGATCAAGGCGAGTTGCGGGAACCGCGAGCCCCACGGCTCGCCGGTCGCCGGATCGATCGACGAAGGCCCGGTGGACCCGTAACAACCCCCCAGGTAGTTCACACACATCACTGCGAACTGGTCGGTGTCGATGGCCTTACCCGGACCGATGAAGCCGTCCCACCATCCGAGGTACACCTCGTCGGTCCATCGCCCTTCCACACCTTCGACCGACTCGTTCCATCCTGCGGCATGCTGGGAACCGGTGAGGGCATGGAACGCGAGGACCAGGTTGTCGCGCCGCTCGTTCAATTCGCCGTACATCTCGTAGGCGAGCGTCACCTCCGGGATCACCTCGCCCCGGTGCGTGACGAACTCGCCGTCCAGTGTTGCGAACCGGGTTTCAACTCGTCCGACAGACTGTTCCATCCTGCTCCCATCGTCGTGCGCTCAGCGCCGCGATCGGGCAATCCGTCGTCGGCATCTCATCGTGTCAGGCATTGGCACCGTGCCGTTTCCGACCGGTTGCCGCGGGGTCGCGGGGCCTGATCCCTCACCCGCTCTGGATGAGCGCTCGTGGATGCGAGTGTGCCAAGCCGAGGACCGCCTCGCAAGTGGTCAACTGGCGACCCGGGCGATCTCGGTCTGTACGAGCGAGCACGCACCCCTGGCGGGCAGCTCCAGCCGGAACACGTTCCAATCATCGATGCGCAGGGCCGTGAGATCCCCGCCCATGAGCTCTGCCGGATGACCGCCCCGACTGCCAGCGTCGCTCCAACACGCCACATTCCGTGACCCTCTCAGACACCGTCGATTGCCATCGCTGCGGCGGTTGCCTATGCACCGACAAACGCTCCGAGCAGCGCTCGGTTCTCCAGTGACGAACGATGACCCATCCGGGTCTCTATCGGCTTGCCGGCGCCCGATCCGTAGCCCGAGCTCAGCCGCCAACGAGACGGAGGATCTCGGCAAGGACGGGTTCTGGGTGCTCCATCACAACATTGTGTCCGGTTCCGTGCACCTCGATGAGCCTGGCTCCCGTGGTCGCCGCCAGGTTCCGCCCTGCACGTGCGGGAGTCATCACGTCTTCCGTGGCCACCACCACCGTGATGGGACAGGACACCGACGACACTCGATCTGCGGCTGCGTAGGAAGCGCAGGCGGCCAGATCGCCGGCGAGCGTCGACTCCAACTCCCGCTCGAGCAGGCGATCGGTGATCCCCCGTGTCCACGACCCAGGTTGGGGATGCCCTCCCAGCCGATCCGACCCCGAATGGACCCACCCGGAGATCAGCTCCACTGCCAGCGTATCCGCCTTGTCTGCGGCAGCTTGGAGATCGGGATGGACCGGCATCGATTCACCCGAGCCGGTGAGGACGATCCCCGCGACCCTGTCCGGAGCGGAAGCCGCGGTCTCCAGGGCGATCAATGACCCCATTGAATGCCCGCTGAGAACCGCCCGTTCAACCCCGAGCACATCGAGGAGCGCCACCACCCATGCCGCCATCCCCCGAATCGAGTCCGGAGCCGACCCGGCACTGCGACCGTGACCAGGCAAGTCGGGGGCTGCCACCGACACGCCCCGGTGGGCGAGAGCGCGCGTGATGAACCGGAAGTGCGAATGGTCCTGACCTGCTCCATGCACGAGCACGACGGCCGGTTTCGCCGGATCGAAGTCGACCCCACCGCAGTGGACGAAGGCGGGCACTCCACCCACATCGAGCATCACGACACACCCCGCTGCGAGACTTTCAGTGCCTTGGCCAGATCAGCGATGAGGTCGACTGGGTCCTCCAGTCCGACGGAGACACGGATCAGCTCTTCCCCGATGCCGGCAGCCTCCAGCTGGGCCGCAGTCATCTGCTGGTGGGTGGTGGATCCGGGGTGGATGACGAGCGACCGGAGGTCTCCCACGTTGGCGAGGTGACTAAACACCTCCACCGATTCGATGAAGCGGCGACCCGCATCGCGACCGCCCTTGATCCCGAACGAGAAGATGGCACCGGCGCCAAGTGGGAGTTGCCGCTGTGCCAGAACGCGGTCGAGGTGGTCGGCGAGTTCGGGATACGCCACCCACTCGACCGCGTCTTGATTCTGGAGGAAGTCGACGATCGTCCTCGTGTTGGCAACATGACGTTCCATCCGCACCGGGAGTGTCTCCAGGCCCTGAATGAGCTGGAACGCCGTGTCCGGGCTCATCGATGCGCCGAAGTCCCGAAGGCCTTCGGCGCGGGCCCGGGCAATGAATGCCGCCGGGCCGAACTCATCAGAGAAGTCGATGTCGTGATACGCGGCGTACGGCTCCGTGAGCGTCGGGAATCTCCCGCCGTCCTCCCAGTCGAACGTCCCGCCGTCCACGAGTACGCCACCCACGACCGTGCCGTGACCACAGATGAACTTGGTTGCCGAGTGGAACACGAGATCGGCCCCCCACTCGATCGGCCGGCACAGGTAGGGGCTGGCGAACGTGTTGTCGATCAACAGCGGAACCCCGCCCGCATGGGCGATCTCGGCCACCGCCGTCAGGTCGAGCACAGCCATCGTCGGGTTACCGATGGTCTCAGCCACTACCAACCTGGTGCGGTCCGTGATCGCATCCTGGAGACCCTGGTGGTCGCGGGGGTCCACGAACGTCGTTTCGATCCCGAACCGAGGCAACGTGTGGAGGAACATGTTGACGGTTCCCCCGTACATCGCCGACGAGCTGACGATGTGTCCACCCTTCCCCATCAGAGTCGCCACGGCCAGGTGCAGTGCGGCTTGGCCCGACGCCGTCGCCACCGCACCCACCCCGCCTTCGAGAGCAGCCATCCTCTCCTCGAAGACCGCAACGGTCGGGTTCGAAATCCTGGAGTAGATGTGGCCGGGGACTTCCAGATTGAACAGCGCCGCGGCGTGGGCGGTGTCGTCGAACACGAACGAGGCCGAGCGGTAGACAGGGGTGACGCGTGCCCCGGTGGCCGGATCGGGGCGAGCTCCGGCATGGATGGCGAGTGTGTCGAATCCGGGTCGGTCGGGCTTCACCATCGGGCCACTGTAGGACCTGAACCAGTTCGTCCACAGCAGGAATCGAGCGTATCGGCTCAACTCCGATAATCTCCAGTTCACGGCTCGGACTCCCGGGCTCTCAACAGGGGAACCCAACATGAATCTCGGATATCTCGACGCAGGCACAGGAAGCCTCATCCTCCAAACCGTCCTCGGCGGCGCGGCCGGACTGGTGGTCTTCTTCAAGACGACGGGCCGCAGGCTGTTCAAGCGAGGACCTGCGACCACGGAAGTCGCCGGCGAAAACCAGGCGCCGACACAGCAGCCAAGCGACACCTGAGCACATGGACACGTCCGCACCGATCGACGGTGCGTTCGACACCGGGTCTTTCCGAGATCCGGCCAGCCGGGTGTTTCACCGGGGCGGCGATGTCTATCGAATGCTCTCGCCCGAAGGCCTGGCCGATTGGCGCGCCCTCCAGGCGTCGACGCCGTTCACCTCATGGGTCGGGTCCGGCCGGCTGATCGGAACCGAGGAAGTCGACCTCGATGGGGCGATCACCCTCCGCCACGAGCGCGTTCCCTTCTGGACGTATCCGTACGAGTGGACATTCTCGATGCTCAAGGACGCCGCCCTCCTCCACCTCGATCTGCTGGAGGAGTCACTCTCCAACGGACTCACCATGAAGGACGCGACGCCATTCAACGTCCAGTTTGTCGGGACACGCCCGACCTTCGTCGATGTGGGGAGCTTCGCCGCCTATGAGACGGGTGAGCCGTGGCTCGGCTACCGGCAGTTCTGCCGCCAATTCTTGTTCCCGCTCATGTTGAGGGCCCATGCCGGGGTCGACTTCGGCCCCATGCTCCGCGGCTCACTGGATGGTGTGCCGGTCGGACTCGCCCGGCAGCTCTTGCGAGGTCGCCGCACGCTGAAGCCCGGTGTCCTCGCCGACGTCGTGCTTCAGGCCAAGGCGGAACGATCACTGACGGCCACCAAACGCAACGTGCGATCGGAGCTGTCCCAGGCGGGGTTCAACTCGGACCTCATCCTTGCCAACGTCCGGCGACTCAGGAAGGTCGTGTCGAAGACCCAGTGGACTCCGGCCGCCTCGACCTGGAGTGAATACGCCGATTGCACCCATGTGGGCACCCAACGGGGCCCCAAGGAACAGTTCGTTCGACGTGTTGCCTCGGCCAGACACCGTCGACTCGTGTGGGACCTTGGTGCCAACGATGCCCACTTCTCGAGGGCGGTGGCCGCCGACGCCGAGACGGTGGTTGCCGTCGATGGGGATCACGAGACGGTTGAGGCCGTGTACCGAGGACTCCGTGACGGCGGGCCGCCCAATGTGACTCCGATGGTGATGGACCTCGGCGATCCGTCGCCGGGGCTGGGCTGGCGGGGACGGGAGCGGGCGTCGCTCGAGTCAAGGGGCACGCCAGACCTCGTCCTCATGCTGGCGGTGATCCACCATCTCGTCATCGGGTCGAACCTGCCCCTCGTCGAGGTGTTGGATTGGGTGGCATCGCTCCAGAGTGAAGTCGTCTTCGAATGGGTTCCGATCGAAGACCCGATGTCCCAACGGCTCATGGCCAACAAGCGCCGCACGGAAGTGCACGCCGACTACACCGAGGAGCACCTCAGGCGTTATCTGGCCGACCGATTCTCGATCGAGGACGAGATGGAACTCGAGGGGCGGCGGCTCCTT
>JAOUGY010000197.1 GCA_029865445.1 Acidimicrobiia bacterium
GTGTGCCTTGTGTGCGGCGCCGGGTTCGGTCGTGACAGATAGGGCGTGCTACCTGGAAGGGGCGCATGGGGTGACCGGTCGGGTCCGTTTGGGAATCCGGAGCCCGCGCGCAGGGGCACGACAAGCGCGGGACGTGACGATGTGACCACGCTGTCGGTCTTCTGTATCGGGACGGGACACACACAAGACGAGCAGTGGAACCTGCTCAGGGCGCTCTACGACCTGACAGACGCTACGGAGACCGATCGCGAGTCGGCGACGACGAGCCCACCGGCCGACCCGAATGGGCAATTCAAGTTGATCTTCGACGGCCCCGAAACGTTCTTCACGTCCAACGAACAGCTACGAGCCAACCGCGACGCGGCGGTCGACGTGATCAGGATCGTGAATCCCAAGCGGATCTGCCTGTTCGGTCACAGCCGGGGTGCGGTGCTGGCCACGATGATCGCCGGCGCCATCCGATCGCGGAATGCGGACGTTCGACTGTGGTTGCTCGATCTGGTCACCCACACCGATTGGAAGGGCGGGTTCCCAACGATTCCGCCGGAGGAATCACGCACGATCTACTCGAATGTGAATGAGGTCGTCCGTGTCGTCATGGAGGACGAGTTCAACGTCCCACTGATGTTCCCGCTGGAGGACGTCAGAGTTGCGCAGCCGCCGCCCGAGAAGTCGGATTGGCAGCGGTTCCCGCCTGGGAGTACCCGAGGGTCGTTCGTTCGGATGCCGGGCGGCCATGGCAGCGGCACCCAGGTGAACCCGATTCGGCGCCCCGACGCTGAGCTCGGTGTCGGGGATATCACGACCGCCGATCCCAGCTCGCTGTGGCCTATCGGCGAAGCCTGCCTCATCCATGCGCTCGACAAATGCGCTGCGTGGGGGGTCCGACTCGAGAGCAAGGCTGGTCAGTATCGGGCTCCAGGTCGCCTCGTCGAGTCGTACGCCCGCATCCGGCTCGTGAACGGTCGCCGGGCGGACCGGCACATTCTGCTCAACGACTGTGACAAGAGCAGCTCCTCGTACAAACAGAAGCTGAGCCACCAATGGGGGCGCCGAAGCTCGGAAGCGCTTCTCAATTTCGGACTCGATCGCCGATTCGACCCACTGATCGTGAACTACGAGCATTGGGAAGCGCTCGAAGCCGAGCTGCAGCGGCTGAGCAATGCCGGGCTGATCTCGGGTTACAACGAGCTCCTGGAGTTTCTGCGGCCCGCCGACGATCGACTCGACCAAATCGACGTGGCGCTCCTGCAAACAGAGCTGAAGGCCATCAGAGAGCATCTGCCCTTCACCTATCACGCCGCCGTCTCGTACCTCCGGCGAGAGCTGGAACGACGAGCCCAGAGCATCCCAGAGCCGCCGGACGCCGCGGGACCGGTGACGGGAGCGGACCCACCCGACACGAGTAGTGAGAGCACGGTGGTTGGGGTCATCGCCGCTCTCGAGCGTCCCGGGGCGGTCGATGCATCAACCGCGCCCACATTCGTCATATCGCAGGATCTCGAGCTCGTCGAGAACATCGTCACGTTGAGCAACACCTCCGTGACAATCCTCTCGACCTCGCCCGTGAACGCACTGCTCGAATCGACGGCGACCTTCGGCGGTGTGGCCGTCGACGTGTCGGTGATGACCGGATCGAAGACGTTCTCGATCCGCAGGTCGCAGACCGCTTCGCAGCCGTGGACGATTGCGAGCATCGCGGAGGCCCTGAACATCGACGCCTCCGGTGTTGGCCACGTGGCGATCGATGGCGTCGAACTCACGGGCTCGCTCACCACTGAACTCTTCCGTGCGTACCTGTGCCTCGTCGAGGACGGCGACCCGATGGGCGCTGTCGCCATTGGGTGGCGGGTGACCGGAGGTGCTCTCGAGTTCGGCCTACTCGGGGAGGACAAGTACATCGCCTTCGGGGCGGCCGCCGCACTCGGAAACGCCACCGGCCGAATCGGTGGCCGGTTTCAGACCGGTGCCACCCGGGGCTGGAAGTTCGAGATCGAAGCTCAAAACGTCGACAAGACGGTGTTCGAGGAACTCGGATGGGGCGATGTCGACGTGCCGGCCAATCTGAGGCTCGATCGGGTTCTGCTGAGCCACGACAATGCGACGAGCAGTTCTGAGGTCGTGATCGAGATCGGGTTGGACGCCCCGCTCGGTATCGGGAGCGCGCTCGCGGAGCTGATCGCGAGCCTCGACGGAGCATCGACCGCCGCAATCCCGGAGTTTCTCAACCACGTATCGCTGACCTCGCTGCGGCTCACCTACGTCCGTGAGAACGCTGACACGGTCATCAACATGAGCTGCGTCGGGAATCTCGGTGTTTCCCTCGACGATCCGGGCAAGGCTGCGGCAGATCGGGCCGCCACACCGACGATCGAACTCGAACTGGAGGTGTCGAAAGCCGAAACCACTTTCAACGGAACACTGCTGCTCGGAGATGTGGCCCTCAGGCTGTCGTTCATCGATTCGGGCGATACGAGAACGGCGATCGGTACGTACGTGGCGGCCGACGACCACCGGCTCGACCGCCTCACACGGGACGAGGACCCGACGACTGAATCGCTGAGCGGTCTCGTGCTCGATCTCAGCAAGGTGGCTCCCGCATCGTTGGGGGTGCCGAGTGTGACCGTGTCGATCGACAAGATGCTGTTCGCATGGCGGAAGCAGGGTCAGAGGTCGAAGATGCTCATGTCGATCTCGCTCGACGCCGGCGGGGGATTCGACTCGGACATTCCGGTGGTCGGCGACCTGTTCCCCGGCGACGGCCTCGCGGTCGGCGGCACCCTGGTGGTCACTTCCGACGCGTTCACCGAAGCCGAAGTCACATCGATCCGCGTCGACCTCGACGCCGACGTCGAGTTCCCGCTTCCGGAAGGCAGCATCAGGAAAGGCTTCAGCCTCATCGCCCATCTCGACATGGGAGGCGAGATGCTGGCGGTCGGGAACGGCGAGCGTGACTCCGCCGGCCCGCCCGCAGGCACCAACCACCAGACCACGCCGGTCGCCGAATCCGACCCGACGACGTGGAAGCAGGTGCAGCGGTCGTTCGGCCCGGTGCACGTGGCCCGGGTGGGTGTAGCGTTCGTCGACAAGAAGATCGCACTGCGCCTCGACGCATCGATCACGCTTGGAGGCCTGGAGCTGTCGATGGTCGGTCTCGGCCTCCTCGTCCCGATCGAGCTCGTCGCCGGCGCTACTGCCGTCCCCGGCGTCGAGCTGGCGGGGATCGGGGTTTCGTTCACCAATCCACAGGTCGAGATCAGCGGCACGTTCCAGCGGAGTGGCGACGACTTCCTCGGCAAGGCGACGATCCGCACCAAGGCATTCACGGTCGTGGCCTTCGGGGGACTCGGCAGCGTGGCCGGTCAGTTGTCGCTGTTCATCTACGCCGTCCTCAAGCGCGAGTTCGGCGGACCACCGGTCGCACGGCTCACGGGGCTCGCCCTCGGATTCGGATACAACCGCGACTTCGTCCCGCCGGCACTCGAAGCGGTGCAGGGACACCCGTTCATTCTAGCTTTGGAGGCCGATCCGCCGAACGGCCAGACTGACGATGACCGCATCGACGCTGCGTCCAGCACACTCTCGACGCTTGGATCCGCCGTGCCCGGTCGGGTCGGGGCTTACTGGGTGGCGGCGGGGGTCACGTTCGAGTCGTTCGGGATCATCAACACCCGCGCTCTGGCCGTGGTTCGGCTTGCGGGCGAGGTCGAGATCCTGTTGCTCGGCGTCTCCGAGCTCACGCTCCCGCGCGGTGCGCCCGCCCAACGGTTCGTCCGTGCCGAGCTCGCCCTCAAGGTCAGCATCAAACCCGAGGCCGGGATCATGCTCGCCCAGGGCAGGTTGACCGACCGCAGCTTCGTCCTCGATCCGTCGTGTCGCATCACCGGCCAATTCGCCGTCGCGATGTGGTTCGGTAACCACGAGAAGAGCGGTGACTTCGTGATGTCGCTCGGCGGATACCACCCGCACTTTCGTCCGCCCGGCCACTATCCCGTCGTTCCGAGGCTCGGCCTGACGCTCATCAAGGGTGCGCTCACGATCAAGGCCGAGGCCTACTTTGCACTCACGCCGTCGGCGGTGATGGCAGGAGGCCAGCTCGAGGCCGTGTACCAGAGCGGCGCGTTGTGGGCATCGTTCACCCTCCGGGCACATTTCCTCATCAGCTGGAAGCCGTTCTACTACGACATCGAGATCGGAATCTCGATCCGCGTCTCCGTGATCATCGACACGTGGCTCGGCCGCATCACCATCAGCGCCAGCCTGGGAGCGTCGGTGCGGGTGTGGGGGCCGGAGCTGGCCGGGCGTGGGAGGGTGAGCTGGGGAGCGCTCTCGTTCGACGTCGAGTTCGGTGCGATCAGCGCCGGTCCTCGGCGGCCGGCTCCGCTCAGCTGGCCACAGTTCAAGAGTGCGTTCCTTCCCGCCTCCGGCATCTGTACCATCGAGGCGCCATCGGGTGTGCTCGCCGAGCACGAGGACGGTCTCGGAAACGGCGAGTCCGAGACTCAGTGGCTCGTCACCGCCGACACGCTGGTGCTGTCGTTCAGAACAGCAGTGCCGGTGTCGAAGGTGGTGCTCCGCGCAGGCCGACCCAACGGGAGCGAGTTCAACGCGCCGCTCGACGGGTGGGAGCACGACAGGCAGCTCGGTGTGCAGCCAATGGGCACGATGCCGATCACGTCGGAGGTCGCCGTCGAGATCGCCGCCATCGTTGGGGGACAGGAACGGCTGGTCAACTTGGCTGAGGACTGGGATCGGCCTTCCTTCATCCGTCAGGGTGTGCCCGCTCAGCTGTGGAACGCCACCGCCCTTCCGGCCAAGCCGAGCTCGGACATGCTCGCGGGTCGGATCGTCGGGTTCGACGGTCTTCGTCCACGAGACTCGATCAGCACCAACAATCAGGCGCCACGGGCCATCTCGGATTTTGAGTTCCTCGAGCTGACGCTCCGTCTGCATCCGCTCGTCGCCGCCCCGGCGAGCTCTGTCAAACCGGCAGACGAACCCACGATCGATGTGACGACCGAGCCGAAGAAGGCGAACGGTGAGACGCCGACGATCTCGGAGGCGATGTTCGCCCGCATGCGGATCGCCGAGACCAAGGCCGGCGCTCTGGCGAACCGCCATGCGCTGATCGAGGCGGCCCGGACGGCGGGATTCCTGCCCGACGATCTCGATGACCCGACTGTTGCGCTCGCCCTGCCCGTACTGGCGGCCGACCTCGCCGACGCACAGTCGGACATCTTCGCGTCCTCGCCCATGCTCGGCACCGGTGTCCTCGGGGGCCCGGCGGCACCGACCGCGGTCGAACGGCCGATCGAACGTCCACCAAGCCTCGACTTTTCAGTGCCCGAAGAGGTCGCCCGGCTCATCGTCCGTCTCCTCAAAGAGCTGGCAGTGCGGCCCTATATCGAGACCGACGGCACGGCCACGAACAACACGACCGCCTCCACGTCGGACCCGGCCGTCCCGGCGATGGTCATCGCACACGAGGCGGACGACAACGACGACGACTCGATCGAGCGTCCGCTCGGCATCGGCGACGGCCTCATGTTCGACCTCGGCCTGGAAGGGGTCGGCTCGCGTCTGTCGAGTGACGTCGATGCCTTGCGGCTCGTAGAGCTCGACCTCGGCACCGATGAGAGCGTTCCCACCCGGGTGACCGCTGTCGACCGGTACGGAACGGTGCTCGACGACGGTATTCGATCGGGTGTCGTCGATCTCGACCCTCGCGTCGCCCGGTTGTTCGTTGTCGGCGTGGGCCAGCTGATCGATCCACCGGATGGTGCGGTCCCCGCATCGGGTTGGATCGCCGAGTCGGCGTTGGTTCGAATCGCTCCCAATGTGTACGTCGCAGACGACGGAGTCGTCGAGGTGCAGATCGACCCGGCCACCGACCTCGTCGCTACCCGGGGCGGCGAGGTCGTGCGTGCGAACACGATCGATGACCGCGACGCCGGTGACGAACCCGAAGCCCTGCCGCCGGCACCCGGCTGGGTCCGGACCATGCTGCCAGGCACGGCCGAGACCGTCGGGGTTCGGATGCGTCGAACGGGTGACGCGATGCCGGTCGGTGCCCGACTCGACGTGACGGTGGTCGGCGAGGGCGAGTCCGAACGGCTCACGCACAGCCACATACTCCACGAGAGTGAAACCGAAGCGGTGCTTCTGTACCGGGTGCCGAACGCCTCGCGTTCGACCGACCCGTCTCGAACGCTCGTGGCCAACGTGCAGGTGAGCGCAATCGAGGGCTGGGAGCTGGCGGGAGTCCTCGGATACGCCGCCGAGCCTCACGTGGTGCGCCAGCGGTGGCAGCCCGGAGTCACCGGGCTGAGGACACCGAGCCAGCCGTCGGGGCAGGCCCGAACCGTCAAACTCGTCAAGCGGAACGTCGCATGACCGACGACCTCCAGCCGGGCCAGATCCGTTTCGTGCACTTCGCCAGGCCAGGCCTCCTGCCCGGCGAGTACGAGGTTCGAGTCACACAGGACCTGAGTGCGGTGGCGAGCTCCCCACCCGCTGCCGCAATCGACGCCGAGGCACCGTTCGAGGCCAGGCGGACGTTCCACGTCGTCCCGCCACGCTTCGGCCTTCAGCCCCGCGACGTCCACTCGGTCTATCCACCTCCGACGAGTCCGGGGACGTATGACGATGTGATCCCGCACGTCGTGCTTCGCCGGCGAACGCTCCCATGGGAGATCCCGCTTCCACTGACGGAGACCGCTGTCGGCCCCGACCCGTGGATGGCACTGCTCGTGTTCCACCCGGGCGAAGCTCCGACGTCGACGGTCGGCCTTCGCTCGGGCCTCCTTGACACCCCGCCGACCGGATACGTGACGCCCCAGTTGAACGATCCGAGACTCGAAGCCGACCCGCGACTCACGGTGATCGACCTCGCCGGCGGCCAACTCCAGAAGGTGCTTCCACATCGGGCAGACCTGCCCTGGACTGCCCACGTTCGCGAGGTGCTGACAGGCGGGAAAGAGCTTCTCGGTCTGGCCGACGACGGTTGGTTCTCGGTGGTGATGTCGACCCGACAATCCGCTGCCGGCGAGAACGTC
>JAOUGY010000514.1 GCA_029865445.1 Acidimicrobiia bacterium
GATCTTCACGGCGGGATTCTTCCTGCTCCCAATCGCCATAGGCGCGGTCGGGGCGGCGATCCTCGCCTGGTTCGGCGTCGACCCGATAGCCCAGTGGTTGGTCTTCTTCGGCGTCTCGGCCATTGCATTCGCGTATCTGAGACGATTCGCCCACCACCAAGACGACGACCTCCCCCGGGTGGGGGCAAACCGGTGGGCCGGAGCACACGGCGTGGTCACGGTCGACATCGTCCCCATCTCGGGCACAGGCATGATCCGGGTGGAGGGCGAGGAGTGGAGGGCCACCTCCGACGGCGGAGACATCGCAGCCGGAACGCGGGTTGTGGTCAATGAGGTCAGGGGCTCCAAGATGGTTGTGAGCCCGATGTCGGAAAGCTGACGACGGAAAGAAAGAGGAGGTAGGAGATGCCAGCGTTACTGGCGCTGTTCGCCGTGCTGTTCATCCTGTTGGTGGTGGTCTTGGCTGCTTCCATCAAGATCGTACGGCCGTTCGAAAAGGGTCTGGTCGAGACCCTCGGTCGATACAACAAGACCGTCGACTCGGGTCTGAGGCTCATCATGCCGTTCATCCAGACCCTGGCAAAAGTCGACATGCGGGAGCAAGTCGTGGACGTTCCCCCGCAGGAAGTCATCACCCGAGACAATGTGGTGGTGACCGTCGACGCCGTGATCTACTACGAAGCCACCGACCCGGTGAAGCTGAAGTACAACGTCGGCAACTTCGTTCTCGCCGTCACCAAGCTCGCACAGACGAACCTTCGTAACGTCGTGGGCGATCTCGATCTCGATGCGGCGTTGACGTCTCGTGAGGTCATCAACACGAAGCTCCGGGAGATCCTCGACGACGCCACCGACAAATGGGGTACGAGGGTCGTCCGCGTCGAGATCCAGCGCATCGAACCGCCGGCAGACGTCACCGAGGCCATGCACCGTCAGATGAAGGCGGAGCGCGACCGTCGAGCGGTGGTCACCGAGGCGGAAGGCGAGAAAACCGCTCGGATCCTGCGGGCCGAAGGCGTCAAGGAGTCCAACATCCTCGAGGCCGAGGGACAGGCCGAAGCCATCAAGCGGGTGGCAGACGCCGACCGGTATCAGAAGCTGACGGTCGCCGAAGGTGAAGCCCAGGCCATCACCACGGTGTACGGGGCCATTCACGAAGGTGACCCGACGCCCGACCTCATCACGATCAAGTATCTCGAGGCGCTCCAGGGTGTGGCCAACGGGAAGGCGACCAAGATCTTCCTGCCACTCGACACCAGTGGTGTGCTGGGAAGCGTGGCCGCCATCGGAGAGCTGTTCAAGGAAGGCAACGGAGGCGCCGCCTCGGCCGAGCCTGCGGCAGTCCCCAAGCGCTCTGGTGGAGACCGCACGCCCCCCGGGCCCACGGCCGCCCAACAGATGCCGCCGGCATCCGCACCTCGTCCCGATCAGCCGGGCCGCTGACCGACACCGAACCGGGTCGCGTGCCACAACGGTGCGCGGCCCGGTCCGGTCAGGCGGAAGGGACCCAACGCTCGAGTCGGGTGCCCCCTCGCCGGGCCACCACGAAGCTCATCCCGCTGTTCGGTTGAGCGACGCGATCGTCCGCTCCACCTCGGACGGTTCCACGGGCGGGTAGAAGATCATGAAGAACTGGTCGCAGCCCTGCCCCTGACCTTCGAACCACGCCACCATCCAGGTCCCATCATCCAGAGGCCCCGCAACACCGCGGGCACCGTCGATGAACACTTCGCCCTTCTCACCCGGCCAGTCGATCGGGGGCAAGGCGCCCCGCACGAGCACGACCGCAGGGTCACCCTCCCCATCGAACCACAGGCGTGACGTCGTTCCGGGCAGCGTCGTGAATTGATCTTGCGGGATCTCGTCGGCGGTCGCCTCCTCCGACACCACTCGCTCGGGGAGCTCACCGACTCGATACGGCACAGAACCACAATCCTGCGTGGGAGCGGATGTCGTGGTGTCCGAGGTCACCGAGGTCGTCACCGCAACAGTGGTGGGCACCGATGAGACCTCGCCGGCGCAACCCGTGATGGCGACGAGGACGACTGCCAGGATGGAGCGCATTCGAGGAAGCGTAGAGCCGTAGGATCACCTCTTCGACCACGGTGAGGACATGGATCCCAAACAACGCGCAACCGCGATCTACGAGAAGTTGGAGAGCTCACTCCACGAACTCTCCCAATGGCTCTATGACAACCCGGAACTCTCGTACGCCGACACGAAT
>JAOUGY010000199.1 GCA_029865445.1 Acidimicrobiia bacterium
GAGCTTCCCGATCTGCCGGGTCTCGTCAACGAGGCGTGGACGAGCCAGGGTGGCGGCGACGCTGCTCTCGACTCGAACGCCGACTCGAACGGTGAGACCGCCGAGATCGTGGTGGTGGATGGCACGAATGACCTGACCTGGGACGCCGGCATCATCGCTGAGCGAGTCAGCCCCACGACGGTCACCACGATGCCGACCACGAGCACGACCGAACAGCCGACGACCACGACGACCGAGCCTCCGACGACTTCGAGCTCGATGACACCGGCCACGTCGTCCACGACGGTTCCCACCGTCACGGCCAGCACGCTGCCCTTCACCGGGTTCGAGATGCAGGCCACGGCCCTCCTGGGTCTCCTTGCCTTGGCCGGCGGCGCCGCACTCCTCGTGCTGCTTCGCCGTCCGGAAGAGAAGACCGCAGACAACGACAACATTGGAGCTTGGTGATGGGCGCCTCCCGATCCTGAGCTCCGCAGTGAGAGGCCCCGGCGAACGCCGGGGCCTCTCACTGATGTCAGCGGCTCAGGCCAGGACCGCTGCGGCGGCCCGCCTGCCGGAGACATAGGCCCCGTGCACCGTCCCGAAGCTCTCCGGAACCGTGTGCTCCCCGGCGAAGAACAGCGCGTTCGAGGCGGGCGTACCCAGCGTTCGCATGTCGTTCGGCGTGGCTCCGATGGGAACGTAGCTGTAAGAACCGAGAGCCAGTTGATCGTTCAGCCAGTCGGTGCAGCGAACCGCAACCGGGTCGGGGCAGCGAGGAAGCATTGTCTTGAGCACGCCCAGCGCCATGCGGGCGCGCTCGTCGAGAGGCCGGTCTGTGAGACCCGGAGTCGCCTTGGGGTTGTAGAAGGCGACGAGCGTCGGCGCACCGGTGTGGTGAGACATGTCGATCCAGGTCGGGAAGCGGCGATCGTCGGACACGAACGTCATCCTTCTGCCGTGATCCGGCCAGAAGTGGTCGTCGAAGCGGAAGACCACTTTCTCGAGACTCGCCATGGCCAGTCTGCTCGCTGCCAGCTGGTAGCGGGGCAGAGGAGGGTCGAACAAGATCGCCCCCCGCTGGATGATGGTGAGCGGAACTGCCACCACCACCCGATCGGCTCGGTGCGAGCCTCTTTCCGTCGACACGATCACCTCGGCACCGTGTTCGACGCTGAGGACTGGCGAGCCCGTTTGGATCTCGAGGCCGTCGGCGAGAGAGTCGACGAGCCGGATGTAGCCGCCCGAGATGACGGCGTTACCGCCGGGATGCAGGTGGTAGCAAGCACATCCGGACACCGACGCCACCTCCGGCAGGCCTCCGATGTTCAAGCCCGCCTCGAGCCACTCGATGCCAAAGCGGGCGACCCGCCGTGCGTCCCCGGACAGGCGCCGGTCCTCGACGTACCACTCGGCGGCGGCCGAGTAGGAGGCATCGTCGCCGAGCGCCGCAGTTGCCTCATCACCGTCGAAGTCGGCTTGTGTGGCGACCAGCGAAGACGCGACGTGTGCCGGTGCCCAGCCTTGTCCTTCGATGAACACCGACAAACCCATGCCCCAGGAACCGTCGTTCTTCCAATCCCATCCGGCTGCTTCGACCTCGGCGGACAGAGGATTGCCGAACGGTCCGTGGATCCACGATCCGCCGAGATCCACCGGCACACCCCCCACGTCGGCGGTCCACGTGCGTCCTCCGATCCGGTCCCGGGCCTCTATGACGAGCACCTCCAGGCCGGCCCTGTGCATGTCTCGGGCGGCTGTGAGTCCCGCCACGCCGGCTCCGACCACGATCGCTCTCATGCCGGGAGCGTAGGCACCGAAATCGTCCCTCGGTCCCCGGGGGCGGGGACTACGGTCCCCGAATGGAGATCCATTCGCTACCTGGAAACGAGTTCACATCCCGGATGCTTTCGGTGATGAAGACCCGGGCCGGTCGGGCGGATCCGGCGTCGACGATGCGCCGATACCGGACGGACCGGTTCGTGAAGGCGCCGGTGGTCTCCGGGGCGGCTATGCGACGGGTGGAGGAGGCCATGATCGCCGCTCTTCCGCCGGGTGCTTCAGAGGTGGCTCTGGCGCCACTCGTTCCGTTCGGGTCGCATGCAGCGGTGGCAGGTGTCGATCAGAACCGGATCGTATCCACCGTCCGCGGATCGGAAGTGGCAGCCGACCCCACGTTCGGGCTGGCGCTCGAGCTGGCGCAGCGTCGGTCCGAGCTGCTCGCCTCCGCTCCGCGAGACGCGACAGCGATGACGGCCATCGCGTTTCAGCGGGTGGTCCGCGCCCAGCGATTCGAAGGGCCGCGCAGCTTCGCCCACTTCGTACTCGGAGGGCTCGTGACGGCCGGGCGAGACGTCGGCGATCACGGATTCGAAACGGACTCGGTGACGATCCACGTCCGGCATGCCGTCTCCAGCCTGCTCGGCGTCGGGGCCGATGGCGTCACAGTGGTGTTGTCCGACTTCACGGGAGGTCGTCTTGGCCACGTCGCCGAACGAGTGGAAGGGCTCGGGGTGCCCGGCGTGAACGTAGTCGTCGATCCCGATCGGACGAGAGCGCGCTCGTATTACACGGATTACGCAATCGAGGTCACTGCCCGTTTCGGCGATGTCGAGCTCGAGGTGGGAGACGGCGGTTTGGTGGACTGGTCCCAGAAGCTGCTGGCCAACGGCAAGGAGCGGATGATGACCTCCGGGCTGTCGGTGGAGAGAATCGCCATGGTGGTGAGCTGACTCCTATCGAACACATGTTCGATACAATGGGGTCGGGTGGGACAAAACTACGCCGAGCTGCATTGCCACACGAACCATTCATTCCTCGATGGTGCCGCACATCCCGCGGACCTGGTCGACCGCGCGGCCGAACTGGGGTATTCGGCGCTGGCGGTGACAGACCACGACGGGTTCTACGGGGCGGTCAAGGTCATGGGGGCGGCCCGGCGGGTCGGTTTGCCCATCGTGTACGGGACCGAGATCGGGGTGCAGGCGTCCGGCGTCCGGTCCCAGGACGATCCGTTCGCCGGGGCGGAGGCCTGGGACTCCGAGCGCAAGGAGACCTGGGATGTGCGCACCGAGTCGGGATGGCGGCGTGGGCGCCGGAAGCGGATGCACGGGACAAAACCGATCGATCTTGACCCCACGGACCATCTGGTGCTGCTGGCGGGATCGCCGGACGGGTATTCGGCACTCGCCAGACTCGTCACCAAAGGCCAGTTCCGAGGTGAGAAGGACCGTGCCGTCTACCTCTGGGACGACTTGGCCGAAGTGGCGTCCAATCCTGACATCACCGCCCTCACCGGCTGCTGGCAGGGCGCGGTTCCGCGGGCGGCGAACAAGGGTGACCTGGCAGCAACCATGACCGAGGCCGCCCGGCTGCGTGAGCTGTTCGGGCATCGCCTGCATCTCGAGTTGTGGCACCACGGCATGCCGGAGGACGACCCACGCAACGATCTCATGTGGGAGGTCGCCCGCCGGCTCAACATGGCGGTCGTTGCCACGAATCAGGTCCATTACGCCGACCGGCGAGACGCCGACCTCGCCGAAGTGCTGGCGGCGGTGGGGGGCCGGCGCGACCTCCAATCGGCGCTCGGTCACTGGCCGGCGACCGACGAGCGCCATCTCAAGACACCAGAAGACATGGCACGCCGTTTCTCCCGATACCCGGGGGCGGTGGAGCGGGCCGTCTGGCTGGGGGAACGGCTGTCGTTCGATCTGAAGTTGGTTGCTCCCAACCTCCCTCCGTTTCCGATGCCGGGGCATTTCCGCAACGAAATGGACTACTTGCGTCATCTCACATTCGAGGCCGCCCGCGACATCTATCCGGGGACCGGGGAGGGAGGCGTCGAACCGGGAGCGAGGAGGCGTCTCGAACACGAACTCGACATCATCGACCGGCTGGGGTTTCCCGGCTACTTCCTGGTGGTCAAAGACCTCGTCGATTTTGCGAGATCGCAGGACATCTATTGCCAGATTCGGGGATCGGGTGCGGATTCGGCGGTGTGCAGGTGTCTCGGGCTGACACGGGTCGACCCGATCCGGCTCGGTCTCCCATTCGAACGTTTCCTCTCCGAAGAACGGGGACGACCTCCCGACATCGACCTCGACCTGGAGGCCGAACGTCGAGAGGAGGTCATTCAGTACTGCTACCGCCGGTATGGAAGGCAGCGGGCTGCGATGGTCGCCAACGTCATCACGTATCGGGCCCGGTCGGTGCTTCGCGACGTCGCCAAGACGTTCGGATTCACCCAGGCCCAGGTGGATGGCCTCTCCAAATTCGTGGACACCCACAACCCGGCGAATCTCCGCTTGGAGACTCCGCTGCCCCACGGGCTCACCGCCGACCTGATCTACGACATCTGCCGGCGCCTCGACGGGTTTCCCCGCCACCTCGGCATCCACTCGGGCGGGGTGGTGATCGCAGACCGGCCGCTGCACCAGGTGGTCCCCATCGAGTGGGGGAGGATGGAGGGCAGGTCGGTGCTCCAGTGGGACAAAGACGACTGTGCAGCCATCGGTATCGTCAAGTTCGATCTGCTGGGTCTGGGGATGCTCAACGCGCTCCACCTGACCGTCGACATGATCGAGGAAACCCACGGCGTGAAGGTCGATCTCGCCACGATCGATCAAGAACCCGACGTGTATCGCATGATGACCGCCGCCGACACCGTGGGGCTCTTCCAGGTGGAGTCACGGGCACAGATGGCGACGCTCCCGCGCATGAAGCCGAAGACTTTCTACGACCTGGCCATCGAGGTGGCTCTGATCCGTCCCGGGCCGATTCAGGGTCAATCCGTGCATCCGTATCTGCGCCGCCGGAATGGTGAGGAACCGATCCGGTATCCGCATCCGTCGACTGTGCCGATCCTCGAAAAGACGCTCGGGGTCCCCATCTTCCAGGAGCAGCTCATGGAACTCGCCCGGGTGTGTGCCGGATTCGACGGCGGGCAGTCCGACCGGCTGCGGGCTGCCATGACCCACAAGCGGTCCGAACAGGAGATGGCAAAGCTTCGGGACGAGGTGTATGTCGGGATGGAGAGGAAGGGGGTGGTGGGGGCGGCCGCCGACGAGATCTGGGAGAAGCTCCAGGGTTTCGCCAGTTTCGGGTTCCCCGAGAGCCACTCGGTGAGCTTCGCCTACATCGTCTACATGTCGGCCTGGTTGCGGCTCCACTGGCCTGCGGAGTTCCTGGCCGGCCTGCTCAACGCCCAGCCCATGGGCTTCTACAACCCCAACACGTTGGTCCAGGATGCGCAGCGTCACGGCGTCGTCGTGTTGCCGCCTTGCATCAACGAATCCGAGCACGACTGCACAGTCGAGTTCGTGGACGCCGATCCAGACGATGTCGTCGAGTACCTGGGCGGAGTGTGGCGGCGGGGGAGAGGGGCCTTGGACGACGATGTCAGGCCGGCGGTGGCGATGAGAATGGGGTTGCGGTATGTCAGGAATCTCGGAGATGCCGAGGTCACGCGGATCGAGGCGGCGCGGTTCGTGGGCGGGCCCTTCGTCTCGCCCCGGGACCTCGCCCATCGCACGGGACTGCCGGTTGACGCCTACGAGGGTCTGGCGGCTGCGGGGGCGCTACGGGCCATCGGGTTGGACCGCCGGGAGGGGATGTGGGCGGCGGGTGCGCTGGCCGAGATCGATCCGAACCGGCTGCCGTTGTCCCCGGGGGTGGACCCGCCGCTGATCCCGGAGATGACCGATCGCGAGAAACATCTGGCCGATCTGTGGGCGGTTTCCGCGTCGACTGTGCATCCGATCGAGTTCGTGCGGGAATCGCTCGGAGGATGCATGCGGATCTCGGAGGTGCTGGCGCTGCATCGGACCGTGCGGCGGGTACGGGTCGGGGGAGTGGTCACACATCGCCAGCGGCCCTCCACTGCCGCCGGGGTCATCTTCTTCAACCTGGAGGACGAGACGGGGATGCTCAACGTCGTGGTGTTGCCACCGGTCTGGGCCGAGTACAAACCGCTGGCGCGAAGGGTGCCGGCTTTGATCGTCGAAGGCATGGTGGAGTTCAAAGACGGTGTCACGAATCTGGTCGCCCGGAAGTTCGAACCCATCGAGGTGACCGGGGCAGGCTCCCGCGACTTCCGGTGAAGTCCATCGTGCCGGGCCCGGGCTCGCGGCCCGGGCCCGGTGGTCGATCAGCCGACGCCGATCTCCTCGCCGCAGTCCTCGTCGGTCCAGTCGTCGTCTGTCCAGTCGCCGTCGGTCCAGCGGTCGTCTGTTTCTTCGGTCCAGTCGTCGTTTGTCTCGTCGGTCCAGTCGCCGTCGGTCTCGTCATCCCAGGTGTCGCCCGATGCTTCCACGGCTGCGTCGTGGTCGGTCTCGCCGCCGGGATGGTCCGCGCCGGTGAGACCCGCCCGGACTCCGTCCTGTATCCAATCGGCGAACGCCGGAACCTCGGTGAACACTCCGGGCGAGTAGCCACATTCGAGTCCCCAACTCACGACACCGGCGAGTTTCGGTCGGCCGTCCTCGCCGACGATGGAGAGCGGCCCGCCACTGTCGCCGTAGCACGAGCCCTCTCCGGTACCTTCCGCACAGAGCTCCCTGGCCGCCTGCAACGAGGCGTCGTCTCCGAACTCGTGGGCGGCGAGCGCCGCCGCGCAGGTCGAGTCGTCGAGGAGGGGGACCTGTGCCGAGAGCAGGATCTGTGTTCCCGCCTCGTCGTACTCGCTGGTGGCGCCCCATCCCGACACCACCGCCTCGACGGCTGCCGCAACGTCGTCGGCGGAGGCGAGATCGAGCGTCTGAACCGCCGGGCCGAGATCGAGCGGTTCAGACAGCACCAGCAAAGCAACGTCGGCGCTGTCGTCGAAGCCGTCGGGGTGGTCGATGACTCGAGCGACCGTGCGGTCCTGGCCTTGGCTGTCGGTGTGATCGCTGACACCGGCACGCACGGCGAGGTCGGCTGTGGGCACGCCGGCGACGCAGTGGGACGCCGTCAGAATCACGGATGGATCGATGATCGAGCCGCCACACATGTGACCCCCTC
>JAOUGY010000200.1 GCA_029865445.1 Acidimicrobiia bacterium
TGGACACCTCCTGGCACGTCCTGTATCCGCACCCACGGTTCCCGTGGGCGGGTGTGGGGCCTTCCGGCGCCCTGTTCTACGACCCGCGCAGCCGGACGGCGGAGCTCGCCGATCCGACGATCGACCGCGCACTCCTGGGGCTCGCCCCCGTCCTCGCCTCGGGCGACCTGATCTCCTACCGGCCGGGTAGGAGGGCCGTGCTCGCCCGCAAAGACAGCTACGTGAAGGTGGTACCGCCGCGGAAGCTGGCCGGCCTCGTCGCACGACACGAATCGTTCTCGAAAGCCGCGCTGGGCGCCGGCTTCCGGGTGCCTGAGATCCTCTGGGTGGATCACGATGTCGGGGCGGTCGCGTTCGAGGCCATCGATGTCCCACCCTTGCGAGGTCGGTGGTGGCGATCGGGCGCACGCTCGCTGCTCCGGGTTGGGTACCTGCTCGGGCGGCTGGCGGAGGGCCCGGTGCCGGAGAATCTGCCGGAGCGTGCTGTCGACAACGCGTCCTGGTGGTTGCAGACCGTCCGCGACTGGGATCCCATTCCGACGATCGAAACGTTGCGGCGTATCGAAGCCATCTTCGAAGTCGAGGTGGAGTGGGGTCCGCCCGCCGCCGTCCACGGCGACCTCCACGACGGCAACCTGTTGTGGGACGGTGAGACGGCGGCCCTGATCGATTTGGATGTGGCTTCGATCGGCGGCGCCTGGACCGACCTGGTCTCGCTGCTCGCTCATGTGGAGCTGAGATCAGCGCATGAGGGAGCCGTGGCGACTCACCGAGACGCGCTGGCCGGGACCCTGGTCGAGGGCTTCACCGGGGTGCACGCCGGTGTAGACCTGGCTCCGGCAGTGGCGCGTGAACTGGCGCGCCTCGTCTGCGTGTACCGGTTCCGCCGTCCCGAGCACAGGCACAGCGATGTACTGCTGGACCGGTGTGAGGCATTGCTCGGAGGTGGGGGGTGGTGGTCGTGAACCCGGTCACTGCGCTCGCGGGGCTACGGCGGGCAATGCACGGTGGGGCGCTGGCCGGGGCACTGACTCCGTTGCTGGGGGACATCCATCGAGTCGACTGGTTGCGGCTGGTCGACACCGACCGGGGATTCTCGGCCGAGGTGAACGCCGGGACCCAGGCGGGTCCGCGGCTGGTGACGTTGGAGTTCGTCGATGAGGACGTCGAGGAGCGCGCCGCGATGGTGCGACGGCGCCTCGCCAAGCCCTCGCGAGCACAGCTGGTCGACCCCGACCAGGTGATCGCGTCTCGAGACCTGTCGATGGTGGCGTCCCAAGCGGGGCTCGATGTTCGTCTCATGGGCCTCGACTTGTTTCACGATCCCGATAGGCGGACGGAGATGCTCGGGGATCTCGTGGGTGAGCCGTCCACCACCCAACTGCTGGCCCATCGCCTCGGAAAGCGCGCCGTGTTCCGGGTCACGGGCCCAGGCGGATCGGTGATCGTGAAGGTCGTCAAGCACCGGAGCCCACTCAACGACCAGGTCAAGAACCTCGCTGCGTTGCTCGACGGCAGGGTCTCCGTGCCCCGGATCATTCGATCGTTCCCCGAGCGCAACGCACTCGTATGGGAAGACCTCGGTGCGGCCCGACTGGACCTCGACGACCCCGCTGTCACACGGCGGGTAGCCCGGCTCACGAGAGCTCTTCATGAATCCTCGATCATCGGCGTGGGCATCCACTCGGTCCGAGACGAGTGCCAGGTGATCGAACGCCACACGAATCTGGCGTCCGCGGTGAGGCCTGAGAGCGAAGACGCCATTCGCAGGCTGGGAGCCGACGCCCTTGCGGTTCTGACCGGGATGCCTTCGACGATGCCGAGGCTCGTCCACCGCGACCTTCACCCCGGTCAGGTGGCTTCCAGGGGCTCGGACATGGTTCTCATCGACCTGGACACCGTCACGATGGGCGATCCGGCCATGGACGTGGGCAACCTCGCCGCGCACCTCGGTGGCGACACCGCTGAACGCCTCGTGGAGGAATACGCGTCGGAGCGGGCGGTTGTAGAGCGGGTGGTGGGGTGGCGGAGGGTCTCGACACGCCGGCTGGAGCTGCAGAGTCTCGCTCTCGGCCTCTCCACGGAGTCGCCGTGATCGACCCCGCGATCCCGGGGCTCGAGCGGGCCCTCGACCGTGACTACGTAGGCGCCTGCGTCGAAAGGGTTCTGGGTCTCGAATCCGGGTGGACCGTGATCGGCTGCGAGTTCGAAAAGGTGAGATACCGTCGCGGACAGCGTGCCCTGGTCCAGTTCCGGGTGACCGGGAGGGGAGAAGAAGAGCGCCAGTGGCTGGTCGCCGGATCCCTGCATTCGGGCAAGGACGGACGGGGGGTGGCTGCAAAGCTGGCGCGCCTTGCGATCGCACCCGCCCCCGGGCTTCGCAGCATGCAGGGCTTCGACCCGGGTACCGAGATGGTGCTGTCGGTGTTTCCGGCCGATCGGGGATTGCCGGGACTCGTCGAGTTCGCCAAAGGCAGGCGCGTGCTCGGCTTCCGCCCCGAAGAGGCCTCTGTCGCCCGGTACCGGATCGGGCTCTCGGCGACCCTCGAGGTGCCCGCAGGTTTCCTCAAGTTCCACCCTTCGGGCGGCGCGCGACGCAGTCACAGCGTTGGGTTGGATTTGAGCCGAATCGCCGGTGTTGATGTTCGTCTCGCCACGCCGGACAGGCTGGACGCCACCGTCGAGGCGACGTTCGTACGCCGGTCTCCGGGGACCCCGCTCGACCAGAGCGGCCGGGCGATCGAGGCCGCTGCTGGCGCACTCGCTGTCCTCCATCGGGCCCGATGGGATGTGGGAGTGCCACGCCGGGAGCGTCCCCGCCGGCGCGCCCATCGGGCCGCCTCCTGGATTCGGACGGTCTTGCCCCCGGCGTCGGGTCTGCTGGCGGAGATCATGAGCCGGCCGGATCCCCCCGGGCCGTCGTCGGTCGTGCACGGCGATCTGAAACCGGAGCACGTTCTGGTCGCGCCGGACGGTTCCGTGACGTTCATCGATCTCGACTCGGCCGGGGTGGGGCGACCACTGTCGGACATCGCATCGCTCTACACGCGGATCGAAGACGAGGGAGCGCGGGCCGCTCTCATCGAGTCGTATGACCGGTCTGCCGGCCCGGTCGACTGGTCGGGGTTTGCGACCGAGGTAGGTCTCGCGTCCGTGAGTTGGGCCTTGTTTCACGCCCAACGACGCCGGGGAGGATGGCAGGACGCCGTGCTCTCGACGCTCGAGCTCAGTCGCCAGGTCTCTTGACCGGGCTCCTCAGACGAACCCCTTCCGCCACGGTCGCAGGATCCGCTCCTCGGTGAATCCGAGCGCCGAATACAGCGACCGGGCGGCCCGGTTGGTCTCGAGGACGGTCAGATTGATGGAGGTGCAGCCGGACTCGCGGAGGGCGTGGACGGCTGCGACGATGAGGCTCCTACCGATCCCACGTCCCCGCGACTCGGGTGCGACACCGACGAAGTCGATGTACCCCTCCCCGTCGGCCTGGCGTTCGGCCGCGATGTAACCGGTCGGCGCTCCGGGGGGGCCGGCGGCCAGCAGGACGTCGTGATGTTTGCCGCTCACCAGGAGAGATCCGGGCGTGTGCGTGCCAGGGAAGACCAGATCGTGCAGGGCGGTGACACCCTCGGTGTCGTCGGCCGTGAGCGGTCGCACCGGCGATTCGGCGGGTGGAGGGGCGCGGTCCGGGCCGAGGGTGAGCACCGCAGCCGCCTCAGATCGGATGAACCCGTGGCGGTCCGCAAAACCCGGCATCCAATCGTGGCGGTCGTCGGCGGCGATCTCTTCCTGGGTGACATGGGTGGGAAGGTGTTCGTGCGCTTCCGTGTAGAGGACGGAGGCAATGTCAGCGTCTCTGGCGAACGGTCCGTGCCACCAGACGCGCGGGGGAGTGGTGTCCCACTCTGCGGCGAGGAAGCCGATCAGGCTCGAGCCCTGCCAGGCGCCCACAGCCTCGCTCACACCGTTGGGTTCGAGGCCGGTCAAGTCTTCCCGGATGCCGTCCGGTGTGCAGCTCAGATAGCCGATGTGGTGTCCGGGGTCGAGCTGCCATCGTGCAACTGTCGCAACGACGATGTCTAGGTCGTCATCGGTCACCGATCGCACGTGCATTCCGGTGACCATACCGAGAATCGGGAACGGAAGCGGCCGGCTGTTGCTTCGGTGCGCTGAGCGATTCGTTGGCCGGTGAGGCTGATCGGACAATCCTGTTTCGGGGAGCGGTGATCGCCGTGACCCCGATCGGAGCGTACTTCTCGGTGGGTCAAATCGCCGGTGGGTGTGGACCGCCTCCGTGCCCGGTCTCTCCTCGTTAGTCCCACGCATCCAGGGTTGTGAGCACGTCTTCGAGTGACCAACAGATGGCTCCGCCGGCGAGGATGGCGCCGGCCACGAAGAAGTTGAGTCCACCGTTTGGGGAGCCGGCATCCTGGCGGCGCGTGAGGCGCCAGTCGGTCGCCAGGCCCACGATCCCCTTGTACCGCTGCGGGTCGGCTCGAACCAATTCGGCGAACAGTCCTATCTCGCACGCGGTGCCGTCGTCCACGGACGGACCGTCCAGGACCGCAACAACAGCGTCGGACTGGCGGAGCCCTTCGGAGTCCGTCGCGTAGATGGTCTCTGCAGTCATCGGGTCGATCGTTTGGAGGTGCGGCACGAAACACTCGTGTCCGGCCTCCTCGAGCCGGCCCGCTAGCCATTCGAGGTGATCCCGCTCCGCAGTAGTGAACAGCGAACCGGCGAGATAGATCTTCATCGGACCATGAAACCACGTGGGGTGGGCCGGACTCCGACCCACCCCACGTGCTCGTCGATCAGGGCAGTTGCGTGATTCGGTTCTGGGGACCGGGGTCCACGGTGCCTTGGGCCTGGAAGTAGTCCTCGAGTGCGTCGAGGTCCACGTCACCGCCCAGGTTGTCGGTTCCCTGGACCAGGACGGCGAAGTTGTCGCCACCCGATGCCAGGAAGCTGTTGACGGTCACCCGGTAGGTGCCGTTCGGGTCGATCGGCACGCCGTTGATCATGATCGACGCGATGTCGACCTTGCTGCCGGTCGGCGCCGAGGCGCTCCACGCGTAGGTGAACCCTTGGGACACCTGGAGCATGCGACTCGCCCCTGGGGTCGGATTGTCGAACTGCTGCTCGAGCAGGGTGTCGATCTGGGCCCCCGTGAGAGTCATCGTCACCAGGCTGTTGCCGAATGGTTGCACGGTGAACGATTCTCCGTACGTGACTTCACCGTCGGCCTCCGTTCCGCTCGCCAGGTAGGTCAGGTCGGCCCGAATGCCACCCGGGTTCATGAACGCCGCCACCGCTTCGCCGAATCCGGCGGGCGCAGTCGCCGCCAGTTGAGCGTCGGCGATGACATCACCGAGCGCCGACTCACCGGCCGCGTTCTGCGTCCGGGTGATGTCGGCGCTGATCACACCGATCACCCTGTTGGCCAGCGGCGCGGACAAGGCTGCATACACCGACACGAAATCGGCGATGTCCTGGGCCGGGGTGATGGCAGCCCGGTCGGTGGCAACATTGTTGATCGACTTGACCGTCATCTCCTTCGTGACCCGGTTGAGTTCTACGTCGATGTCGGTGAACACCCGGCTGATCGACCTCGCGCTGGTCACCGGTCGTCCGTCGATGATGCAGTTGTAGTTCTGGTGCGTGTGGCCCGTGATGAAGAGATCAACCTCGTCGGAGGTCCGCTCGACGATGTCGACGATCGGTCCGCTGATGCCGTTGCAGTCGTTCGCCCCGCCTGGAAGCGTTTGAACGCCGCCTTCGTGGACGAGCACGACGATCGCTTCGATGTTGATCTTCTTGAGCTTGTCGACCAGGGCGTTGACGGTGTCGGCCTCGTCGAGGAAGTCGTACCCGGCGACGCCGCTGGGCGTGACAATCGTCGGCGTTCCTTCGAGAGTCATGCCGATGTAGGCAACGCGCACACCCTGGTAGTTCTTGATCGTGTACGGCGGGAACAGCGTCTTGCCAGTGGTCTCCGACACCACATTGGCTGCCAGGAACTGGAAGTCAGCGCCCGGGAAGGGGGTTCCGTCCAGATCGCCGTCGACCGGGTGCGGTCCACCGTTCTGCATGCGCAGGAGCTCGTCCGTGCCCTCATCGAACTCGTGGTTGCCGACGGCATTGATGTCGAGGCCGATCATGTTCATGGCCTCGATCGTCGGTTCGTCATGGAACAACGCCGAGATGAGCGGGCTGGCGCCGATGAGGTCACCGGCGGACACGATGGTGGTGTTCGGGTTCGTTGCTTCGGCCGCTCGGAGATACGCACCCAGGGCGTCCGCACCGCCCAAGGTGCCGACAGGTGTGAGCTGACCATGGAAGTCGTTGATAGCGAGAATCTGGAGTTGGACCGGTTGGCTCTGTTCCGCACCTCGGCTCGCACCGGCGGGTAGTGCCATCATCGCCAGCAGGCTGACGCCCAATACGGTGCCCAGAAGCAGTCGAAGACGATGCTTCATTCGTTCCTCCCTGTTGAAGTCCCCAGTGCGGTGTCTCCGCACCCCTGAACTATCGCACCTGTGGGCGGCGCGCGATGCCGAAACATGGGGGCAGTATGTCACTATCATTACGTCACAGTGACGTATTTGGGCAACGCCAGGAGGTGTCGGTGGTGCGGGGGACGGTTCGTGGCATCCGCCGGTCCAGGCCGGCCCCAGGTCTACTGCCGACCTTCGCATCGTCAGCGAGCCTATGAGGCGCGGCGCCTGGCGGCCGAGCACCGCCTGTCAGAAGATGATGTGCTCGTGAGTCGACATTCGTTCGAGCAGGTCCGGGACGTGCTGTACCGGATCGAGTCGGCGCTGCAAGACGTCGACGCGGATCTCGCCTCGGGTGCCAATCCGGATGAATACCGACGAGCGCTGTGGCATCTCTACGAAGCTGCCGCCGACGCCCGCGTCCTCGCCTTCGAACCGAAAGCCATCGGCGAAACCTGATCGGTTTTCACGCACG
>JAOUGY010000515.1 GCA_029865445.1 Acidimicrobiia bacterium
GGCATCACGGCTGGTGGGCCTGTCGCTGGAGATGGACCGCCGCTCCGACGACCCGGTGGGTGGCCGAAACGCCAGGCTCGACTTCTACGCCGAGTTGTACCGCTACGCCGACCGCCCCCGCATGCGAGAGACGATCCTGAGGCTTCGTTCGCAGGTCGGGCGGTACCACGTGCTGAATCCGGGCCGCCACCCCAACAGGGCCCACACGGAACTGCGCAAGGCGATCCGGGCTCGCGACGGCGAACGTGCAGCAGAGGTCGTGGAGAAGCACCTCGGCGAGGCCCGCGACGACCTCCTCGTGTCGATGCGATCCGCGAGCGCGTGAGTTCAAGCCCCGAGGCGCTCGGCCATCCAGTCGGCCATGTGCGGCCGGTAGAGATACGCCTTGTTCGTCGCCACGTGGTTGGCGCCCTCGATGATGTTGAGGTGCACCTCGCCGGCGAGGCCCTCGGCGATCCGGCGGGTTTGCGCGGCCGGGACGAGTCGGTCGAGCGCCCCCGTGACGACGAACGCCGGCTGGTCGACGAGTTCCACCACGCCCGTGAGGTCCATCGCCCTCAGCTTGTCTTTCGCCTCATCGAGGTCCTTGGAGTGGGTGCGAACCACGAACGCCAGCTGGCTCATGGGAGGGATCGAGTCCAGTGCCGAGCCGATCTCGAACGGCCCAGAGAGCGAGATCAGGGCCCTGATCCGCTTCTCGAACGCGGCGGCCCGGATCACGTAGTACCCGCCGAGGCTCACACCGAGTGCCCCCAGCCGATCGCAATCGACGTCGTCTCGGCGTTCCAGCGCATCGATGGCGGCGGCGGCCGGTTGCTCGTAGTGACATTCTATCGGGAGGTCGTACTCCAGCTCTCCCTGGCCCGGTCCGTCGATGGCGAATGTCGCCATTCCCCTATCGAGGAACCAGTGTTCCATCCCGGTGAGTTCCTCCTTGGCGGAGTCGAGTCCAGGCATGAGGACGACCACGGGAGGCTTCTCGACGCCATGGGGTTTCCGGAGATTCCCGACCATTGTGTGGGTTCCCAGGTATGGGAACTCGATTCGCTCGGTGGCGGGGTCCATGAGCGGATGTGCTTTGCGGTGGGCCGCCACCGCCCGGTCGTGGGCGGCGCGCATCTGGGGGATGTCGTGGCAGAACAGGAACTTCGCGAAGTGGTATTCCACGGCGGCGGTGATGTAGTGGAGAGAGGCGGACCGGGTGTGGCCGGCGGCGGCGGCGTCATCACCCTCCGCCTCGTGGACGGCCGCAACTTCGCACCAAGCGCCGCACCAGTCATCCCAGCTGTCGATGGTTCGGGTCACGTCGAGGAAGTCCCCAACCGGGACACCGTGTTCGACGTATCGGGGTGCCCAATGATCGATGGCTGCTTTGATTCGTGGGTCGCTCATGGGTGGGAGCGTATGCTCGCCGACGTGAACCAGCAATCGATTGTTGCCCCGGAGCCGTCCCGCCGGCTCATCGAGGGGTCACGCGTGGCCGAGGAAATCGAGCACGGCAGCCCAGGCGTGCTCGGCCGCATCCGGATGGAAGCGCTCGGGACGGTCTCTGTCGTGAAATGCGTGTTTGGTGTCGGGGTACGACGCCAGCCGGTAATCGACGTCGGATGGGGCGAGCATGCGGCACAGGTCGGGCAGCGTGTCGTTCACCCGTGGGTCGTCCTCGGCGTAGACCGCCAGCACCGGACATCCGATGCGGTCGACCGATGCCGGGCCGATGCCGTACAGAAGAGCTGCGGCCACCGGGGTGCGCCGGGTCACGAGCCGCCATCCCATCTCGGCCCCGAAGCAGAACCCGAGCAGCGCCGGGGTGCGGGCGAGCCCGTCGAACACGGCGACGAGGTCGGCTTCGTGCACGTCCTCCGACACCTGCCGGGTGGAAACCGATGTCGGGTCGTGGGCGAACGCAGCCGTGCCTCCGAGGCGGTGGAGCAGGTCGGGCGCGCACACCTCGTATCCCTCGGTCGCAAGTTCGTCGATGACCTCGCGCATGTATGGGGAGAGCCCCCGGTTCTCGTGGATGAACAGGATCGGCGGCCGGTCCGAGGGCTCGCCAACGGTGAGTGCCGGTACACCCGAGACGGTCTGCCACATGATCGGAGGGTAGAGCGATGAGGGCTGCCGTCACGCAACGACCCGGCGGTCCGATTCCGGTGGAGGAGCTGCCTGACCCCGTGCCCGGGCCGGGGGAGGTGCTGGTGC
>JAOUGY010000516.1 GCA_029865445.1 Acidimicrobiia bacterium
CGGAGACCAGGCCATGGTCCGGCTGCTCCCGCCCAAGGAACAGGTCACAGAAACCACCGTGTTGGGGCGCGGGCCCGAGGCCGCCGCCGCCGTGGTCGACCTGCTCGAAGAGCTGGGGGTGCTGGCATGAGCGTGCTCGTTCTCGTCGAACACGACCGGGGCGTCATCGCAGATGCGTCCTATGAGGCGTTGACGGCGGCGACCCGCCTGGCCGAGGCCGCAGGCGAGGAGGTCCACGCCCTCACCATCGGGTCGGACGCCGACTCGCTGGCACCGGAGGTCGCGAGATTCGGGGCGGCGGTGGTCCACCAGGCGCATCACGAACTGCTCTCCGACTACGGACCCGAAGCGTGGGGCGAGACCCTGGCGCAGGCCGGGCTCGCCGCCGGGGCTTCCGTGATCGTCGCCTGCGGTACCGATCGCGGGAACGAAGTGATGGCGCAGGCCGCGGCGCGGATGAATCAGCCGTTCGTGGCAAATTGTCTCGAGGTGACACCGGGAGAGGGACCGTGGACGGTGGCGCGGGTCCGCTGGGGCGGGTCGCTGATCGAGGAGGCGTCGTTCGACGGCTTCGTGAAGATGGTGTCCTTCGCCCACCACGCCATCGAGCCTGAGGCGTCGGAGGCGGCGGGAGCGACCACGCGCTTCGAACCCGAACTGGATGCGGAACTGGCGCGGACTGTCGTTGTGGATCGGGTCGTGTTGAGCCAGGGCATCACGCTGGCGACGGCGCCGGTGGTGGTCGGAGGCGGGCGCGGTGTCGGATCCGCAGAGGGGTTTGGTGTGCTGGAAGAGCTCGCAGGAGAGCTCGGTGGGGTCGTCGGGTGCTCCAGAGTGGTCACCAACAACGGGTGGCGTCCCCACACCGACCAGGTCGGACAGACCGGAACCCGAATCGCCCCGCAGATCTATGTCGCCTGTGGCATCTCGGGCGCCATCCAGCACTGGGTGGGAGCGATGGCGTCAAAGAACATTCTCGCCATCAACACTGATCCCGAGGCGAACATGGTCTCCAAGGCCGACTATGCCGTGATCGGCGACCTCCACGAGGTCCTCCCCGCCATCACCGCCGAAATCCGCCGCCGGAAAGGCTGAGGCCGAGAACCCTGGGTTGAGGACTTCGGTGAGCGAAGTCCTCAGCCCGCGGAATGCGCAGATTCGAGCCGAGTGATCACGATCTCGGCGATCTCGTGTCCCACATCGAACGATCGGGTGCGCACGTCCTCCCAGGTGTACCGGAGAACTGCCCAACCGTGAATGATCGCTCCGCGGTCGCGCGCTCGGTCCTCGCCCATCTGGCGAAGTGATCCGTGCCACCGGCGCGAATCCCACTCGACGGCGAGATTGGCGTCCGGCCACGCTAGATCAAATCGGCGATGAGGCGTCCATGGGATCGGGTACTCGCGCACCGGCTGCGGGATCGGTAGTGCCTCGACGATGTCGAGCCCTCTGCGTTCGAGTCGACTCATCGGTGTCGGAGCGTCGGATCGCTCGGCCAGCACCGAGCGCAATTTCGCCACGCCCGGCTTGCCGTGTCGCGCTACGACCGCGAGCGTGTCGGCGATGGTTTCGACGGTGATCCTCCCCTCGAGCACGAGGTCGTCGATGATGTCCCCGATGTGGGAGGGGCCGAGGATGCCGGCTAGGTCGACGACGGTCCTGGGCAGAGTCGTCACAGGGACACCTTCGTTGTCCTCGACGTGCTCGGGAACGAGGTCGTGTGCTCGCCGCACAACGACTTCGGGGAAAACATGAGTCGTTCGTGAGTGGACGGTCACCGCCGCCACCGGAGAACGGATGCGATCGATGCGATGGATGGTGGCGGCGGACTCGTGGCTCGCTACCGCGGACGGAAGCGTCGCTATCGCTGCGAGCAGGTGTGACTTCCACCCCTCGGCGGGGAGAAGGCGGTACAACCCTCTGTAGACCGGGGTGAGTTCCCCGTTTTGAACGAGTCGGTCGATCGCCGACCGTGACAGACCGAGATCAATGAGTTGTCGCCGGAGGACACACCCCCCCTGGGCGACGGCAATTGCGATTGCCTGTTGTGAGATTCCCATGGCGTGAGTCTGCGACCCCGGTACGACAGATTCTCTCGGCGAAACCGCGGGCCGGGGACTTCGCTGAGCGGTGTCTGTTACCCAGGGTTCTCGACCTCCTCGGGCTCGTCGGCCCAGAGGATGGTGGGTTGGGGGGCGGC
>JAOUGY010000201.1 GCA_029865445.1 Acidimicrobiia bacterium
TGTGTCGGTGGACGTCCGCCGTTTCGAAGAGTCGGCTGCGGCCGGGCGGGATCGATTGCACGATGATCCGCAGGCTGCTCGTTCGTTGTTGTCGTCGGCCCTCGAGTTGTGGCGAGGTTCGTGCCTGTCCGATCTCGCCGAGTACACGTTCGCAGTGGAAGCGGCTCGTGGTCTCGAGGAGTTGCGACTCACGGCGATCGAGGATCGGATCGAGGCTGATCTGGCCTGTGGCGAGGATGCGCTGCTGTTGCCGGAGTTGGAGGGGCTGATCGGCGAGCATCCCTATCGGGAGCGGCTGCGGGGTCAGCAGATGATCGCCCTCTATCGGGCCGGTCGACAGGCCGAGGCGCTGGCCGCCTATCGCGACGCCCGCACCACCCTGGGTGACGAGTTGGGGGTGGAGCCGTCTCCCGAGCTGCAGCTGATCGAGGAACAGGTGCTCATGCACGACACCCGGCTGTCGGCGCCGGCCGCCCGTCGGAGCAACCTGCCCACGGTCTTGACGTCGTTCGTTGGTCGCTCCCGTGAGCTCGAGGACATCGCCGGACTGCTCGATGCCAGTCGGCTCGTGGTGCTGACCGGTGCCGGGGGGACCGGCAAGACGCGACTGGCCGTCGAGACGGCGAGGACGGTGACCGACCGGTTCCGGGACGGGGTGTGGCTGGTGGAGTTGGCGCCGGTCACCAACCCGGCCTTCATCATGACCGCCGTCGGCGACGTGTTCGGTCTCCGGCCCGGGGAGGGGGCGACGATCGAGGACGTGACGAGACGGTTCCTGTTCTCTCGGGATCTCCTGATGGTGATCGACAACTGCGAGCATCTCATCGACGCCGCCGCCGCAGCCATTCGTGACATCCTCGACGCCGCTCCCGGGGTGCGGGTGCTGGCAACCTCCCGGGAGTCACTGGGCATCCAGGGAGAGTCGATCCTTCGGGTCCCATCCCTGGCCGTCCCCGACGGTGGACAGCCGATCGAAGAGTCCGCATCTGTCAGGCTGTTCCTCGACCGGGCCGTTTCGGCGCGACCCGGATACCATCCCTCCGACGAGGACCTCGAAGCCATCGCCGCCGTGTGCCGGCGCATCGATGGGATCCCCCTCGGAATCGAACTCGCCGCCGCCCGGCTCCGCACGATCTCTCCGAGGGAGTTGTCCAGGCGTCTCGCCGACTCGTTCGGGATCCTGTCGGGGTCCTCCAAGGCCACCTCGGCGAGACAGCGAACCCTCGAGGCGACCATCCGATGGTCCCACGAGCTGCTCAAACCCGACGAGCGTGACGTGTTCCAACGGCTGTCGGTGTTCGCAGGCGGCTTCGACATCGACGCCGCCGAAACGGTCGGCCGCGGCGTGAGCATGGACCCGCTGCAAGTCGTGGACGCTCTCGACTCGCTGGTGGACAAGTCGCTCGTGATGGTGACACACCAGGGCGAGGCCACCAGGTATCGAATGCTCGAGCCGATGCGCCAATACGCTGCGCAACAGCTCGCCGACACCGGCGAAACCGACGCGATCGCTTTCGCCCACGCCCACCACTACGCCTCGATGTGTGCCCGCACCTCCCCGCTGGTGCACGGCCGTGAACAGATGACGGCGATCGGCGCGATCCGCGAGGACTACGACAACGTGCGACTTGCCTTCGCGAGGTTGTTGGAACGTGAAGATCGAGATGGCTACCTCACGATGGCATTCGATCTCTTCCTGTTCTGGGTCCTCGAGGGTATGCATCTCGAAGGCATCGAAACCATCGTGGCCGGACTCGATGCCGAAGGCGATGCTGTCGATCCGGTCGTCGCCATCAAGGCCCAATACGTGGCCGCCACGCTGGGGTCGGAGATCACCGATCCCGAGTCGGTGGCTCATGCGCGCGCCGGACTGGAACTAGCGCGCGTGCACGGCGACCCCAACCTCATCGGCCGGATGGAGTTGATCCTGGGAGCTTCGATCCGTCACTCCACGATCGACCCGGAGTACCTCGAGCACCTCCTCGAGGGCCGGCGGCTCCTGGAGGCTCACCCGGCCCCGCACTGGTGGGCGCCGGTCTGGGAGTCCGCCCTTCACAACCTCGTGTATGCCGCCTACCTGCCACGTGAAGATGAACGACTGTCCGAACACATCGACGCCGCCTTGCGTGGCTTCGAAGAAGCGGGCGACGAGGCGTTGTATGCGGCGACGCTCTCGGATTCGGCGGCCGTCTACGGTCAGGGACGCGACGATTGGGTCATCGCCAACAGCACGAGAGCGGTGGAGATCCTCGAGCGGCTCGGGGTGCCGTACTGGCACGGACACGCCGTCCAGCTACTCGGCGCAATCCATCAGTCCAGGGGTGACCACGCCGAAGCGCTGAGACATCTCGAGGCGTCGACTTCGGAACTCGACCTCTGCGGGGACGTCTCGTGCTGGATGCGGTCCACGATCGCAGCGATCGTCAGCAGGGTCGAGCTGCAGTCGACCGAGGGTGCCGGGCGGATGTTCCACGCCGTTCTCGACGCCTTGCCCGTCGTCCCCCTCGCTGAGCTCCACATCCCACGTCTCCTGGACGCGTTGGCCGCTGTGTTGACGGCTGAGCAGCGGGACGAAGAGGCGGCCTCTGTGCTCGGGCTGGCGCTTGCGACGCCGTTCCCCGTGGAGACGTTGTTTCCCCGTGAACCGCTGCACGAGCGGCTGACCACACAGCTCGAGGGTCGGTTGGGCGCGGGGAGAGCGAGGACGCTGTTCGCCGAAGGCGCCGCAGGCTCGGTCGACGACCTGCTCGACAAGGCCGCCAGTTGGTTCTGAGATCCTCGGTGCCATCCGCTTGGTGATGCCAGACTCGCCTGGATGGACGAAGTCGTCAACGGCGACGGGATGGCACTCGAGGTCGATTGTTGGCGAGCGACGGGTCAACCCAGCGTCCGGGCCAATGACGCGAGCCGGTCGGTGAGTCGGGCCGACGCCTCCCCGCCATAGATGGTCGATGCGCCCTCGTAGCGCTGCTCGAGGTACTCCTCTTGCGTCGTCCAGTAGCCGCCATAGTCGCCGGCGAACCCGATCACCGATGCCGTTTCGCACCCGGCTGCTTCCTTCACCGCCTGCTCGATGCGCCAGCCCGTTACCGTGGTCGGCTCTCCCGGCACGGTGGCGAAGGAATGGTCGCCGACCCGGACGACGTGCAGCGGCAGCCGCCGGGGGGCCAGCAGCGAGAAGAGCCAGCCGATCGGCAGGGGGATCCCGGTGTAGGCGTGGACGATGCTGACCTTCGGGCCCTGGCCACCTGTACCCGGGAGCGCCCGGCGGCGGCGCCTCTCGTACAGTGGCGATCGGACGCCGTCGGCCACGTCGGCCCAGATCTCCGTGGAACCGTCCACGCCGCCGCCGGCCGTTGCCATGCCGCTGAGCGGTCGCGGTAGTCCCGACGAGCCGGGTGCCCACAGCTCGTGGGCCGACCGCAAGGCGAACCCCTGTGGATTGGCGCCTGCGATCGCGGCACGGACCACGGCCCCGAGCCGCCGCCCGACCGCCTCGGCCAGTTCCCGTCCCTGGGTCGATGGTCGATGCGAGTCTGAGGTTCGGAGCCGACCCTTCCCATCCACCGGCAGCGGCGAGATGTCACCGCTCGACCCGCCACCAAAGCCCACGGAGGTGCCGTCGCGCTCGGATTCGACCCGGGCGAACCCCCACAGGTCGGCACCGAAGGCCGGCCAGTCCTTTCCCAACGCCGTGCCATGCACCGCGTACCAGGCCAGGGCCGCGTCGACCGTCCCGTCGTCGGAGCGGGCGACCAGCACGGTGACCCGAGGGTCGCGCATGCGGTCGGCATCATGCATCTCATCGTTCAACCCGGACGCCTGGCCTCGTTCCAGAAACCCGGTCCGAACCGACGGCTCATAGTGATCCCATGCTGGAGCCGCACGATTGCTCCCCGCGTGGGCCACCAACCCGCCAACGATGGCGGCACGCCCCGGAGTGAGCGATGTGAGCGCGGCACGGACGGCCGTCCGCACCAGCGGTGCGAGCCTGCGCGCACTCGACCACGGGGCGAAAGGCGAAGGCCCGGCCATCAGCGTGTACAGCAGACTGCCATACCGCTGCGCCGGTCCGGCGTGGGTGTGCGTACCGGACATCACCACCCGAGACGGTTCCAGCCCGCTGGCCTCCACGGCCGCCCGCCAGAGATGCATACCCCCGCAGTGAAGGTCACCGTTGACGAAAACGACTCGTTCTCCAGCGGTGTCCTCGAGCGCGAGCGCCGAAACGTACAGGCGCTGGTCAGCCTCCGGCGGCGGAGTGGCTCGTTTGGGCCCAAGCGAGCTCCAACCCATGGTCGGTCCGGGTTGGGACGGTGTGATGTCGGCCCGTCCAAATCCAACTCGACATCCGTCCAAGAGCTACCTCCGCCGTTTCGACCAGCCCATTCCTACCACGGGCCGCTGCCCGCGCGCCGTCGCTCTCAGCTCGATCATGGTGTGGCCGCCCTCCTCGCCCTTATGAGCGCTCACCCGGAGGCGGGCGAACGTCACCGGCCGTATGGGCGGAGCCAGCAGCCAGGGTGCCGGTGTTCTTGGGGGTTGCCGTGGGCCCCGTGGGACTCGAACCCACAACCAACGGGTTAAAAGCCCGGTGCTCTGCCAATTGAGCTAGAGGCCCTGGAGGCGTCGGGACGACGCGGAGAAGAGAATAGCCCGCCTCGGCAGGCGTACCTCAGGGGGTTTGGGGCGGGGCGACTCACCCCACGGAGTCGCCCCGCCTCCTCATCGAATCAGCCCGGCAGCCCGAAGGCGTAGAGCGACGTGCTGGGAGTACCACCGAAGTTCGTGTAACCCGAACCCCAGAACAGCATCCCGTTGGAGATCGCTGCGCCCGACAGGCACGAACCGCCGCTGGCGAACTTCCACAACTCGGCACCGGTCGCTGCATTGAGGGCATACATGTGGCCCTGAGCATCCAACGAACACCCGTACACCACGCCGTTCGCAGTGGTGACCGGCCCCGACGTGCTGCCGCCTTCGGACGGGGCGACCTGCCAGAGGACCTCGCCGGTCCTGGCATCGATGCCCGTCCACACTCCATCGGTCGTCGGGGTGACGCCACCTGGCAACGTCCACTCTGTGAGATCGGAGTTGGCGTTGGCCGTGTAGACCCGCTGGCCGTCGACAGCCGAACCCCACTGGAGTCCGCCCGCCACGCCGCCAGGCCCCGCCTGGGTGGTCCACACGATCTGACCGGTGTCCGGATTCAACGCCCAATACTGGCCGCTCTTCTGACCGGCCCCGACCAACTCCGTCTTCTTGCCCCGGCCATCCTTCACCGTGAACAACGCGGGCGCCTGCCCGAAGTCGTAATCCGGTCCTGCCGGTTCGGGGCAGTTGTCACCGTCGCCGATGAACGGCAGGCAGTCCACAGTCCAGGCGTCGAAGGGCAGCGCCTTCGTGGCCCACCGGATCGCTCCGGTCTTCATGTCCAGGGCCAGGACTGTGTCGAACAGGTTGTCGGCCGGCGAACACGCTGCCTTCGCCGCCGGATCCTCACCGGCCAACGTGACGCAATCCAGCACCGCCTGGGGCACCGAGTAGTTGTTCCCGGTTGCCAGGTACACCTGCCCCCGCTTGGTGTCGATCGCCGGCGAGCTACCCCACAGGGCATTACCGCTGAAGCCCTCGGGCGCCGTGTAGGTCTTCCAGAGGATCTGCCCGGTGTCCTCGTCCAGTGCCAGCATGCTGCCCCGGAACGAACAACACGGATACCCTTGGATGATTCCTCCGGCGGCAAACGCCTCCTCGAGCGAAGCCACGCCCACATAGACGGTGCCGTCGAACACAGTCGCCGACTGGGTGATGATCGCAGCCGGATGATCGTCCGCCACCGTGGTCCACAGGTGCTCGCCCGTGAACTTGTCGAAGGCGAGCACCAGCCCACCGCCACCGAACGGACCCTGAGTTCCGACGATCACCTTGTCCTCGGTGACCGCCGGGGTTGCCCGAGCCTTGTCGCCAGGAATCCCCGTGATGGCGGGGATCGACACGCTCCAGCGCTCCACCCCGGTCTTTTTGTCCACCGCGAACAGGCTCCCCGCCCAATCGGGGAAGTACACGGTGTCACCGTCCACCGATGGCGTCGCCGAAACGTCGCCGCCAGTCTCGAACACCCACTTGACTGCCAGGTCTCCGACTGTGTCCGTCCCGAGCTTGTGCTCTGATGCCTGATGGCGGGTGTTCTGCCGGTTCCCGCCGGCCGAGGTCCACTGGTTTCCTTCCGCCGCCGATGCACCCATCGGCAGAAGGAGTGCCCCTACGAGCGCTGCCGCGAGCGCGGCAACTCCATGTCTTTTTCGCACTGTCCGTCTCCCATCCTCCGATGCCCGTCAAGGGCCATACGTCCGGCCGCCCAATAGCGGTCGGCCCCCACGACGACAATACGCTCCAGAGCGCGGGCGTGCGGCTGTTCTCTGCTGGGAATTCGCCGTGTCGGTTTTGTTCGACGTTACGAAATCTTGTGGTGGGGGTTGTTTGACTGCCATCGCCACCAGCACCCATGCGAGTGCAAGTACGACGTCTGCGATCGTTACCGGCGTCGACAATACGGAACCGACCCGCGGCCTCGACGGCCGGTGCCACGCTGGTGCGAGGCCACTCCGGTGTCACTTCACGAATGGCGAGACTCCCACCATCAGCGCGGCCGCCGCCGCCGGCCCGTTGAGGTGCTCTGGGGGTGAGCGACGTTCTCTTCGATCACGATCCCCAAACCGATGAGCCCGTCGATGATCGGGAAGGTCGATGATCGTGAAGTAGGCGGACGAGTACGCGTTGCGGGCTGCCGACGCCATGGCGGACGGTCATTCGTGTTCGGGATAGCCACCGGTGCACAGGCTCCGGATTCCGACGTTCAGTTGTAGTGCCGGACGCTGT
>JAOUGY010000202.1 GCA_029865445.1 Acidimicrobiia bacterium
AGATCAGGGCCTGGGATGGCTCAACAAGACGGCCCGTGGCGTCGGCGGCGACAGCGTCACCAGCGGCCTCGAGGGTGCATGGACCACCAACCCGACCAAGTGGGACAACGGCTACTTCGATCTGCTGCTCAATTACGAGTGGGAATTGAAGAAGAGTCCGGCGGGGGCATGGCAGTGGGAACCGATCGACATGCCCGACGATGTCAAACCCGTCGACGTCGAGGATCCGTCGATCCGGCGCAACCCGATCATGACCGACGCCGACATGGCGATGAAGGTCGATCCGATCTACCGCCAGATCTCGGAACGGTTCTACAACGACTTCGAGTACTTCACCAAAGTATTCGCCCGGGCGTGGTTCAAGCTCACCCACCGAGACATGGGTCCGAAGGTTCGCTATCTCGGCCCCGACGTGCCTACCGACGACCTCCTCTGGCAAGACCCTGTTCCGGCCGGTCCCACCGGCTACGACGTCGAGGACGTCAAGGCTCGGATCCGGGCCGGCGGCCTCAGTGTCGCCGACATGGTGGCGACTGCCTGGGACAGCGCCCGAACCTATCGCGCCTCCGACATGCGGGGCGGGGCCAACGGGGCCCGCATCCGGCTCGCCCCACAGAAAGACTGGGCAGGCAACGAGCCGGAGAGGCTGGCGAGGGTCCTGGCCGTGTACGAGCAAATCGCGTCCGACACCGGAGCGAGTGTCGCCGATGTGATCGTGCTGGGCGGCAACGTGGGCGTCGAGACGGCGGCCAAGGCTGCCGGTACAGACCTCGCGATGTCCTTCTCTCCAGGGCGAGGCGACGCCACGGCCGAGATGACCGACGTCGAGTCCTTCGAACCGCTCGAACCCATCCATGACGGGTTCCGGAACTGGCTCAAGGACGACTACGTGGTCAGCTCCGAGGAGCTTCTCCTCGATCGAGCACAGCTGATGGGGCTGACGGCTCCCGAGGTGGTGGTGTTGCTCGGCGGGCTCCGGGTGATGGGAGCGAATCACGGCGGGTCCAAGGCCGGAGTTTTCACGGACAGGGAAGGGGCGCTGACCACCGACTTCTTCACGGCTCTGACCGATATGGGGTATGTGTGGGTCCCGGCCGGTGACGGAACCTATGAGGTGCGCGATCGGGTGAGCGGCGACGTGAGGTGGACGGCCAGCAGGCTCGACCTCGTGTTCGGTTCGAACTCGGTGCTCCGCTCCTATGTCGAGCTGTATGCGCAGGACGACAACCAGGGCAAGTTCGTGAACGACTTCGCCGTGGCTTGGACGAAGGTGATGAACGCGGATCGGTTCGACCTGAGCTGAATCTGCCTGTTTGACGCAGCGCGACCGGGCCTCGAGGATTTGGTGTAACCCAGAGGCCCGGTCACCTGGCCCCGACGGAACGGTCATGCCCGTGCAGGCTGTCTAGCCTCTTGCGGTACGTGCCCGAATCTGCCGCCCTAGACAATCCGATTCCGCCGCTCGGTCGGATCATGTGGGCGGTGGGTCCGACCGTGATTCGTCTGGTCGGGCGTCCCGCCATCTCGTTGCGGATCGAGTCGCACGCTCCGCTGCCAGACCCTCCGTTCGTGGTGGCGGCCAACCACTACTCACACCTGGACCCGCCACTGATCGGCGCCTCGATCCGGCGCACCGTTCGTTTCCTGGCTCTCGACGAGCTGGCCGAAGCGAACCGGTTTCTGGCGGGCGCTCTCCCGCTCTTCGGCGCCATTCCGGTTCCCCGCGTGCGACTTCCGATCGGTGCCCTCCGGACCGCGATCGCACGGTTGGAGGCCGGGGAGGTGGTGGGAGTGTTTCCCGAAGGGACCCGGGTTGCCCGATGGGGTGATCGCGCTCCCAAGAGGGGAGCCGCCTGGCTGGCGTGCAGGACCGGCACCCCGCTCGTCCCGGTAGCGGTGGTCGGAACCGACCGGGTGTTCGGTGTCGACAACAGCTTCCGCCGGGCTCCCGTGCGGGTGATCGTTGGTCGGGCGCTGGCTCCGGATGGAGAAGACGCCACCTCACTCACCGTTCGGTGGGCGGATTGGATGGAGAGCCGGCTCGGCTAGTTAACAGTTCGAGAACGCCGGTCATGTGATCCCGGTAGAGGGCCAGGGCGTGGGCGCCCGCATCGGTGAGGCGGTACACGGTCCTTGTCGTCTTTCCGACGATCGTCTTCTCGATCTCGATGTACCGCGCCGCTTCGAGCCGGGCCGTGTGTGAGGAGAGGTTTCCCTTCGTCATCCCCGTCTGCTCCAGGAGGAACAGGAAGTCGGCTTCCTCGACGGCGCTGAGGATCACCAGGATGGCCAACCGGGCCGGTTCGTGTACGAGTCTGTCTGGCTCGATCCGGGGGAGTGGGTCACTCACCGTCGGCAACCGGATGATGCTGCAGGAAGTTGGTCAGGGTCCACGCGCCGACGATTGCGAGGGGGATTGCCACTCCGAGCAGATGCCACCCGACATAGGAGTAGGACTCGCCTGTGCCCACCCACCAGGCCAGTCCGCCGCTCACTGCAGACCACGCAGCAATCGCGTTGTGCCGTGCCATCTTCGACCTCACTGCGGCGTACCGGAAGCCGGCAGCGATGGTCACCCCCGAAACCAACGGTGCTGCTCTTCGCCATTCGGCCGCGTCGGTCGCTCCGCCGGTGACGATCACAACGAGCGCCATGAGGGCGAATGATCCGGCGATGAAGGCAAGCATCCCCCGGGTTGAGTCCTTGGAGTCGTCGGCCCGCTCCTTGTAGTACCCGATTCGGGGATAGATGATCCGCTCTCTGATCCGATCGACGAGCTTCCATCCGTAGAGCACCCACATTGCGGCGAGAATCCCCGCGCTGCCGGGGCCGACCAACCAGGAGACCGCCAGCGAGCCCAGGACTCCCGCAGCAAACAACTCCAAAAGTCCGTCCCGGTAGCCGGCAGCACGAGCCCTGAGTCCCATTTCATCCAGCGCGCCATCGTCGAATTTGTCACTCATGTTCCACTTCGGTCAAGTGTTGCAGACCGGTTTGCGTCGCAAACCTATTGTATCGATCATGGGCTGGTTCGTCAAGACCCGACGGCCTGGCAACGGTGTAAGAGCGGTCGCACCCCAACCACGCCCCGAACTAGCGTCTGTCGCCACAACAAGGAGCAGCGAGATTGAGAGCGATGGTCGTCGAAGCGTTTGGCGGTCCCGACGTATTCGAGTTGCGGGACGTGCCCGACCCGGTCGTCGGGCCGGGACAAGTACGAGTCGGAGTCGACCACTGCGGAGTGAATTTCACCGACGTCAGGAACCGCCGCGGTGACGGGCTTGGGAGACCGCCGATGGTCGTGGGCATCGAAGTGGCAGGACGGGTGCTGGAAGTCGGTGAGGGCGTCGAGCGGCTGCAGGTCGGTGACGCGGTCGCCGCTCTGTGCGGGGGAGACGGCTATGCCGAACAGGTGGTCACCGATGCCGCTCGTGTCGTGCGCCTGCCAGCGGACCTTGCCGGTGATCCGGTGGCGGCGTGCGTTGTGGGCGTCCTCCCGTCTGCGCTCAACCTGCTGCGTCATGGAGGGCGGGTGCAGCCCGGGGAGTCGATGCTGTTTCACGGAGCGGCCGGCGGTGTGGGCTCGGTGTTCGCGCAGGCGGCGAAGGTGCTCGGGTTGGGTCCGACCATCGGCACGGTCGGCAGCCAGTCGAAGGTCGATGCGGCCCAGCGGTTTGGGTATGCCAACGTGGTTGTTCGGGACGGGTTCGTGGATTCGATTGGCGGCCTGACCGAGGGCAGGGGAGTGGACGTCGTCTTCGACCCCATCGGAGGTGCGGTCCGGGCCCGGTCGTGGGAGGCGCTCGCCGATTTTGGGCGGCTCGTCCACTTCGGGAACGCCTCCCATGAACCAGAAGTGGTTCCTGCCGCCGACGCTCTCAGAGCCCGCGGGCTTGGCTACATGGGCTACTCAGGCGGCCAGCACGCCGTCCGTGATCCCCAAACGGTTCGGTCGTCTTGGCTCGAGGCGGTTGATCTCGTGGCCTCAGGACGCGTGGTGATCGAGGTGACGGAGGTGTTCTCGCTGGCCGATGCCGCCCGTGCACACGCGCTGTTTGAGGGCGGCGAGACCGTGGGCAAAGTCGTTCTCGCCCCCTGACATCTCGATCCAGAATCCGGGCGGAGTGCTGGGGCCTTCCGGCTGTGACTGGGGTCATGCGCCCCTGGCGACCCGGCCGGTGAATTCGAGACCTTCGAAGGTAAGCGACTCTGAGGAGGAGAAAGTGTCGCACGAAGACAGGGTCCTGGTCAGCGCCAAGAGGAACCTCAAGGCGATCCGGGACTTCATGTACCACCTGATGGTCTTCATCTTCGTCAGTGGATTGCTCGTGATTCTCGACGTTCGCGCCGGCGTGGGTGACCAAGCAGTGCTCGGGTTGGACTGGGCCTACTGGGTCATCCTCTTCTGGGGCATCGGCCTCGTCGGTCATGCGATCTTCGCATTCTTTGGCGACCACAGGATCGAAGCCCGGTACGAGATGGAACGGACCAAGGAGCACGTCGGCAGCTGACCGGTCGACCGGCATCAACGCCGGCCGATCCAGGACAACGAATCACGTCACGAATGTCCGGGCGGACGGAGTCAGCCCCGCATGGCAATCCTCCACCCGCCATCTTCGGAGGCGATGGGTCTGGACGGAATGGGCTGTGAATGCGATGACCGTGGTCGTCCTCTCCACCGTCGTCTTCCGGCGCGGCATGATCGAATGATGCAGGCCATTCGTGCCCTGGCCGCGACGCTACGCTGGGCCGGGTGACGCCTGAGGAACTGGCCGACCTCGCCCACCTGCGGCGTGCCCGCGACCTCATGGATCGCGAGTACCACCGCCCGCTCGATGTTGCGGAAGTCGCCCGAACGGCTCTCATGTCCACCGCCCACTTCTCCCGCAAATTCCGCGCCGCATATGGGGAGACGCCGCACGCCTATCTCATGACCCGACGGATGGAGCGGGCCAAGGCTCTGCTTCGCGGCGACGATCTCTCGGTCACCGAGATCTGCATGGCAGTCGGATTCACGTCGCTCGGATCGTTCAGCGCCAGTTTCAGAAACATGGTCGGCGAGAGCCCGACGGCGTATCGCGCTCGGGACCACAGTGATCTGGCGAGCGTGCCCGGATGCATCGCCAGGGACGCCACCCGTCCCGCATCGAGCAGGATCGGAGAAGCGGTCGGGGCGCCGGTTCCGTAGCCTCACCTCGCATGGACATCACTCTCTCCCAATGCTTCGTGATCGTGACCGACCCTGACGCTGCCCTCGCCTTCTACCGGGACGCGCTGGGACTCGACGTACGGAATGACGTCGCCAACGGTGGCTTCCGCTGGATCACGGTGGGCGCCGCCAACCAACCGTCCGTCTCGATCGTGTTGACCAACTATCTGAACGGGAGTCCGGCGGATTCCGACACGGTTGCCGGGCTGGTGGCAAAGGGAGCGCTCAACGGGGTCCACTTCCACACCGACGATCTCGACGCCACGTTCTCCCATGTGCGGCTCTGGGGCGCCGAGATAGTCTCCGAGCCCGCCCAGCAGCCGTGGGGAACCCGTGACTTTGCGCTGAGGGACCCGTCGGGGAACCTCATCCGGATCGACCAGCCACCCGCTTCCTGAATGCTCCGAGCCGCAGGTAGGGTCGATCATGCACGTCGCGGACAGTCATGACTTCATCCGGGTAACCGGCGCCAGGGAGAACAACCTCAAGGACCTCAGCGTCGAGATCCCGAAACGGCGCCTCACCGTCTTCACGGGGGTTTCGGGGTCGGGGAAGAGTTCGCTCGTCTTCGACACCATCGCCGCCGAGTCGCAACGGTTGATCAACGACACCTACAGCACGTTCGTCCAAGGGTTCATGCCCAAGATGGCCCGCCCCGACGTCGACGTGTTGGAAGGTCTCACAACTGTGATCATCGTCGACCAGGAGCGACTGGGCGCCGACCCCCGGTCGACCGTGGGCACGGTCACCGACGCCAACGCCATGCTCCGCATCCTCTTCAGCCGGCTCGGGAAGCCGAGCATCGGCTCGCCCAACGCCTTCTCGTTCAATGTGCCGTCGGTGACCGCGAGCGGGTCGATCCAGAAGGGAAAGGGCAAACGCGAGAAGGTCACCTTCACCCGCACGGGTGGCATGTGCCCCAACTGCGAAGGCCGTGGGAGCGTGCCCGACATCGACCTGACCGAACTGTTCGACGACTCCAAGTCGCTCGTGGAGGGCGCCATCACGATCCCTGGCTACACCGCCGATGGGTGGATGGTGGCGTCGTACATCGAGTGCGGCTTTCTCGATCCGAACAAGCCGATCCGCGACTACACAGAGACGGAACGGCACGACTTTCTGTACCGCGAACCTGTCAAGCTGGCGATGAAGGGGATCAACGCCACCTACGAGGGCCTGATCCCCAAGGTGCAGAAGTCGTTCTTCTCGAAGGACCGCGACGCGCTCCAGCCTCACATCCGGTCGTTCGTCGACCGGGCGGCCACCTTTGCGCCCTGCCCGGAGTGTGACGGCACCCGGCTCAGCGAAGCGGCCCGGTCGTCGAAGATCGGTGGTGTGAACATCGCCGACGCATGTGCCATGCAGATCAGCGATCTCGTCGACTGGGTCCGCAGCCTCGACGAGCGATCGGTGGCCCCGCTGTTGGGCGCCCTCGTTCACACGCTCGAGTCGTTCACCGAGATCGGGCTCGGCTATCTCTCTCTCGACCGGCCGTCCGGGACGCTGTCGGGTGGAGAGGCGCAACGAACCAAGATGGTCCGTCACCTCGGATCGGCGCTCACCGACGTCACCTACGTCTTCGATGAACCGACCATCGGGCTGCACCCTCACGACATTCAGCGGATGAACGACCTCCTGATTCAGCTCCGGGA
>JAOUGY010000203.1 GCA_029865445.1 Acidimicrobiia bacterium
TAGAGCAGTGACGCACGGTCCCGCCCGGCGGTACCCACCCGAAGGCGCTCCTCGCGATCGGCGAGCAGGGATGCGCAAGCTTCGGCGAACATGTCCGGGTTTCCGGGCGGCACTACGAATCCCCCCGGTCCGAGCGTCGCCCGGACGTCACCCACATCGGTCGCGACCACCGGCAGGCCGGCCATCATGTACTCGACGATCTTCAACGGCGAGAAGTAAAAGAAGTCGGAGTGTGGGTAGGGGGCCACCCCAACGGACGAATCACACAGGAGAGCCGCCACCCGGCTTCTGTCGACGGGGCCCGTGATCTCGAACCGACCGGACACGCCCATGGCGTGGGCACATTCGACGATCTCGCGAGCCCCCGCACCCCCGCCCACCACGATGACCCTGAGGTCGGGGAAACGCGCAGCGAGGGAAGCTGCGAGGACGGGCAATCCCTTCCCCCCGTGCCAGGGCTTTGGGTGGCCCAGGAACACCAGGGTCGGGGCAGTTTCGTGGTGGGCGGGGATCGGGAAGTCGTTCGGATGGGCTCCGTTGGCGATGACGGTCACCCCTTCGGTCGTTCCGCGGATCGAGACGACGTGATCGGCGAGCACGTGGGAAACGGGGAAAACCAGAGGGGCCTCTGTGAAGAGCCTCCGTTCTGCGTGCAGTTGCGCAGGCGAGATGTCGCGATGCCGGTGAGCCCGGGCCTCCAGGGTCAGGGGAGCGTTGACCTCGAGCGCAAACCGAATTCCCGCCGCCTCGGCAGTCAGCATGGCGTCGAGGTGTCCGAGGCTGTACCGCTCGTAGATGAGGTCGGCGCCACCCAATCGACCGATAGACCGTTTGATCGACAACGGCCCCTCGAGCACGTCGGTCGACACGGGGTGTGTGTTCACCGGTTCCGGAAGCGCTCTGGCGAGGGTGCGGACCTCGTGACCCCGGGATGAGAGCGCCCCGGCCACGTGCGCCAGGTGCGCCGACGCCCCCTTGGTACCTCCCGGAGGGATGCCGCGATCGGCACACACCTGGAGCACTCTCATACCCGGCCCCCGAAGATCTCCAGGAGGCTGTCGGTGGCGACCCTCGGATCGAGCAGCGCCGCGGCGTGATCGGCTCCTTTTCGGCCCAACTCGGCCGCCGCCACAAGATCCCGGTCGAGCCGGGAGATGGCGTCCGCCACTGCCGCGGGGTCGTCCGGGTCGACGAGTAAGCCGGTCTCGCCGTGGCGCACGAGCTCGGGGATCCCGATGACGTCGGTGCTGACCACGGGTAGGCCGTGGCGCATCGCCTCACCGAGAACCGTAGGCATGCCGTCCCGGTCCTCGAACTCGTCGATCCGGCACGGGAGGACAAACATCGAGGCCTCCGCGTATGCACGTTCCACGTCGGGTTTGGTGAGGGCGCCGGCGAAACGGACCCGATCCTCGACGCCCAGCCTGCGGGCGAGGTCCTCGAGCCGTCCTCGTAGTTCCCCCTCCCCAACGATCACGAGTTCACGGTTCACGCCTCTGCGTGCAAGAACGCCGATCGCACGGATGAGGACGTCGATGCCCTTCTTGGAGACCAGGCGGGCGACACAGAGAACCGGACCCGACGGGTTAGGACCCGGTTGTGGCGTGTCGTCGACGCCGTTGTAGACCACATGGACGGGCGTCCCGGTCGTGAACGAACGGAGATGATCGGCGTTGTACCTCGAAACGGTGACCACCGCGGACAGCGAAGCCAGCTTGGTCGCGACCGACGGCGCGTAGTCACGATGGAAGATGTCACGGGCGTGGAAGGTCGCCGTGACCGGGAGGCCTGCGAGTCGACCAGCGCTGATGGCAACCTCGGTCGACAACGTGGCGAAGTGGGCGTGGATGCGATCGAATCCGCCTTCGGTCGCTCGCCGGGCCACGGCCTGCGCCTGGTTGCCGGAACGAGACACATACCGGACGTGCGCCCGAACCCGATCGAACTGCGGGTGTCGGGGCTGATCGCCGGGGTCCTTGAGGGAATCCACCGCGATGTGGAGTCCGGCAGCCTCGAGACGGAGGATCTCATCGAGGATGAACGTCTCGGAGAGTCTCGGGAATCGTTTCAATACATAGAGGACCCGGGGCATCATGCTGCACCGACCTTCGAGCGAGCCAGACGTTCGAGTGCCATCCCGGTTGCTCGCGCTCCACCCAGGTCAAGCTGATGGTCCCGACCGACGTGACCGGAGACCACGGTCTCGACGAACTGCTCGATCACGTCGAACGTCACGTCCTCGGCTGCGAGTGGGGTGAACGAGGCGACGGATGCGAGCCTCGTGGCACGCAGCCACTGCTCCAGTCGCGGTTTGACCCGCGGGACGAGCAGAGCGGGTACCCGATGGGCGAGGAGCTCCGCAACGGTGTTGTACCCAGCCATCGATATGGCCCCGCCGGCTGTGGCGAGGAGCGTCTCGAGTTGGCTCGAGAACTGAACCACCTCGACCACCGGCTCACTCTTGGACAAGCGCCCCACCATCGCCCCGACGCTGCCGGAAGGCGCAAATGGGCCCGTCACGAGAATCGACCGCACCCGGCCGGCGAGTCGGGAGTCCTGGAGAAACGAGATGTAGCTCTCGAGGACGCCCGTACCGTCGCCACCACCGCCGGCGGTGACCACGATCGACGGCATCGTTCTCACGTGGTGCTCGAAAGGATCGGGACACACGTACCCGACATGCACGACCGGGATCGAAATCCGATCCGAGATCCGCAACTCCGCTGCCGTGGTCTTGACGACGGCGTCACCGTAGACGATCACACCGTCGTAGTCGGCGCTGAGGCGATCCCACACTCCGCCGTCCGCCCACTGCCGCTCGACCACGGGTGCCGAATCGATGATCTCTCGCATCCCGAGGACGACGCTGGGCCTGACGCCGGCCGGCATCATCCGCAGCCGGTCGAGCACAGGTGCGAGTTCGTCGTGCATTCCGGTCGGGGCGTGGTCGACCAGCATCACATCGGGACGGAACGACTCGATCGCTGCCTCCACCAATCTCGATCGAATCATCGCCAGGTCGTCCAGGCCCACACCGAGCGTCCGGGACCGGTACCGGCCCTGTTCGTCTTTGGTCGCGGCCGGGAGTTTGACCACGTCGACACCCGACGGCATCGGATACGAGGTTGCCTGAGGCGAACCCGAGGCGATGAGCACATTGGAGGCAGCGCCGGTCTCGACGATCCCGGCGGCGATCCGCATGGATCGGCGCAGGTGCCCCAGCCCGTAGGTGTCGTGCGAGTAGATCAGTACCCGGTTCATCGTGAGTCTCAAGCTATGGGCCCCGAAGCCCGGCTTCCATCCACCTCTTCGGGGACCGAGTACCCCCATGTGGGGGTACTCACTCGATGACGCCCAGGCGGATCCCCATGGCGACGGCTTCGGCGCGGGAGGAGACATCCCACCGGGCGAACAGGTTCCGCAGGTAGCTCTTGACCGTCTCCTGAGACAAACCGAGCTCACGTGCGATCTGCTTGTTCTCCGCACCGTCGGCTACCAGGACGAGGATCTCCCGTTCTCGGGGTGCGATCTCGGCCCGGGCTTCCTCGTCGATGAGCACGGCGGCCAAATCACCCTGGACGTATCGATTACCCGCCGCCACCGCGTCGATGGCCCTCAGCAGTTCGTCGCGGCCACTGTTCTTGAGCACGTACCCGCACGCACCCATCTTGAGGGCGCGCCGAACGTGCGAGGGCTCGTCGTGCATCGACATCACGAGCACGCGCGTGTCGAGACGTTCCCGGCGGGCCGTGTCGAGGACGTCGAAACCAGAGGTCCCGCCCATTCGCAGGTCGAGGACCAGGATGTCCGGATCGAGCGTCCGGAGCAGCGCGACGGCGTCGTGCCCGTCGGCGGCCTCCCCCACGATCTCGATTCCTTCGGCGTCCGCCAGCATCCACCGGATACCGTCCCGAACCACGGTGTGATCATCTGCGATGCCGACTCTCATCGCCGATCACCCGGAACGTATGCCACGAAACGAGTCCCCCGGGGTGAGAGCCGTTTCACTCGTAGTCCGCCGCCGATGGCGGCCAGTCGTTGGCGTGTCGTCGACAAACCCATTCCATCGCGCTCGCCCCACCCGACACCATCGTCCTCGACGGTCACTTCGACACCGGTCGACACCGGGGCCACCCGGATGCGAAGCACCGAAGCGCTGGCGTGTTTGCGGGCGTTGATGACCGCCTCCTGGGTAGCCCGGAACAAGGCGGTGGCCCCCGTCGACGACAGCCGAACTCCCCGCACACTGCCGGTCACCTCGACCGCAAGTCCCGACTCGAATCGCGTTGCCTCGGCGAGACGCTCCAGGGCTGCATCGAAGTCGTCGCCGTCCACGAGGCCGGAGTGCAACGTCCGGAGTTCGGTTCGGAGGGCGCCGTCGATCTCGCGGACGAGCACCTTCAGTCCGTCGATCTCCCGGGTCAATGCAGGTGTGTCCAACCGTGCGGTCACACCTTCCAGTCCGTACAGCACCCGGTACAGCGGCTGGCCGATGTCATCGTGGAGCGACCCAACGATTCGGCGTCGCTCATCGTCCGAAGCGGTCAGCACCTCCCCCAGGAGACTCTCGGCTTCCCGGCGTCGCCGGTTGACGCCGAGGATCCAGGCCAGCATCACGGCGCCCATGCCGATCCCGATGGCAGCAACCCCGATCGCCACGGCGGTCCACACGTGGCCGCGAATCTCTTTCAGCGAGGACGTGAACGCCGATGACTCCTCGTAGATCTCGAAAGCCGCAACCACGGCGCCGCCGTCCGTCACCGGGAGGTAGTACTCGATCAGGCTGCCAAAGCCGGCCTCGGTCTCGTTCTCGGCGCCGTCTGTCTCATCGACTTCGATGCCCGGGTTGCCGGACAGCGCAGCAAGGACGTTCTCACCCAGCTCGAATCTCTGTCCGATCAACTCTTCTGCGTCCGAGTAGAGCACCTCGCCGGTGACGTCCCACAGTTTCACGCGGACCGCCTCGCCACCCAGAAGCTTCAATTCGACCGCCTCGTCGAGCGCCTCGGCCGAAACCGGATCACCAGGGAGCGGCAACAGGCCGTCCTCGACGAAGCCGTCGACGATCGACTGGTGGATCGAAGCTCGGGCACGGAGCAGATCGGCCCGAGCGGCTTCTGCCACGATCACACCGACAGCGATGTCGGCTGCGACCGCCACCACGGCGGCGACGAGGGCGAGGGAAACGAGCCGCGTCGGCCGGGGACGATGGCGGGTCCGCGGAACGCCGGCCGTTGTGGCCGGCGGTGCTTCCTCGGTCAATGTTCCAATGATCATGCGCCCCTCCTGACCCTCTCGACGCCGCATGTACGCATGCCCGATGCATATCGTCCACGAAGTCGGGTCAAGGGCGCGCCGGGAAAACCTCAAGGAAGAATCAAGGACCGGTCCATTCGGCCTCGGTTCGGTGCAACCGCGATCTCGAGTTCAGGTGGGTTTTCGGGCGCGGAAATAGGCGGGACGCAGTTCACCGTTGTCGAGCACCACCGTGAGCATGCGCCAGTCCTCCAGGAAATGGTCACGGCGCTCGGCTCCGAGCAACGTGGTCATGCGATCATTCCACTCCCCCAGCATCCGGTGGTACTCGTCGTGCGCCATAGCCCGGTATCCGGCGTTGTCGTCCTCACCGGATACCTCGACGAAGCCCGTCTGTGCGAGCATCCCGAGGTAGTTGTCGAGGTGGTCCATCGAATAGTGAAGACCTTCGAGTTCGAACCACCTGAGCATGTCCTCGCTGTACGGCTCCGTCGCACGAAGCCAGTCGTAGGCCAGAAGCCAGCCTCCAGGGCGGAGAACGCGCCAGATCTCCTCGAACATGGCCCTCTTGTCGGGTACGTGGATGATGGCGGCGTGACTGAACACGTGATCGAACGCACCGTTTGGAAACGGCAGCGGGCCGGGTGAGGCGTGCACATACTCGACGTCGGCGCCCGCTTCCCGTGCGTTGGAGCGCGCAAGCTCGATGAGCCCGGTCTCGACGTCGAGCCCGGTCACCAGAGCTCCGAAACGCTTGGCAAGGACCACATCGGCGCCGCCGATCCCGCACCCCACGTCGAGCACGGACGCACCGCGGATGTCAACGGCTCCGACGGTCCTTGCCACACTCGCCGGACCGCCGGGAGCCAGGAATCCGTCGCCCCACACCAACTGGAGCAGGGAGACGAGCTCGTCGTCGTATTCCTCGATGGGTTCGGTGCTCATGTTCGCAGGCTATCCGCTCACGCGAGCAGAGGCCGGCGAGTCACGGCTCTAGTCCGAATTCGAGGCGGTACCTCTCCACGAGATCTGCCTGCCAGGGCTGGAGCGGTTGGTGGGGCCAGGCGTCGACATCTCCGGCCAGCGGGTCGACCCAATCGGTGGCGTGGCCCGACATCGCCTCCAGAACACGTAGGCCCGCAAACGGGGCCTCGTAGGTGGAATACCCGCCTTCGTGGGTCATCAGCAGCCGCCCGTCGCACAGCTCCCCGGCGAGGTGCACCACCCGTCGGGCCAGGGCTCCGAAGTGATTCGACGTCAGACACATGGCGCCCAACGGGTCGAAGGCGCCGGCGTCGAACCCCGACGTCACGACGATCAACTCTGGACCGTGCCGGCGAACGAGCGGCTCGACAATGCGATCGAACACCGCCTCGTACGCTCCGAGTCCGCACCCGGGAGGGAGTGGGATGTTGACATTGGCGCCGACGCCCGATCCCGAGCCCCGGTCGCCGCTGGCTCCGGTGTCGATGGGGTAGTTCCGGTCCTGGTGGATGGAGATGGTCAGCACATCGGGGTCGTCGTAGAAGGCCTGTTCCGTCCCGTTCCCGTGATGGACGTCCCAATCGATCACCGCCACCTTTCCCACCCCATGCACCGCG
>JAOUGY010000204.1 GCA_029865445.1 Acidimicrobiia bacterium
GGTGAGGAGGGCGATGGGAATGATGGCTAGCGACGACGCCGCCGCCATCGGGCCCCAATCGAGGGTCCGGGCGCTGATGAACCCGGCGATGAACACGGGGAGCACCTTGGCATTGACATCGGCGATCACAACCGGGATGAGAAACTCGTTCCAGGCGAGCAACGCCACGAAGATCCCGGTGGCGGCAAGACCGGGAGCGGCCACCGGGAGCACCACCCGGAACAACACCGACCACCGACCCGCCCCGTCCACGAGCGCCGACTCCTCCAGGTCATAGGGGATCTGATCGATGAACGACGTCATCACCCATACGGTGAACGGCAGATTCACGGTGGCGTAGACGAGGCACATCACCCAGATGTTGTCGAACAGGCCCAACGTGAGCACCAGTCGGAACAACGGGATCATCAACACGATCCCCGGCATGGCCCGAACCACGATGAGCGACGCTTCCAGCGCCCGTCTCCCCCGAAAACGCCTCGTACGGGCGAGGGCGTAGGCGGTCATCGATCCGATGACCAGGGACATCATCGTCGACACCACCGTCACGATGACCGTGTTGACGAGGAACCGGACGAACAGATCGTCGCCGAACAGGTTCCGATAGTTGGCCCACGTGGGCTCGAAGTCGAAGAACGTCGGCGGGATGGCGAAACTGTCGACTCGATTCTTGATCGACGTGGAAAGCGTCCAGAAGATCGGAAACAGGGCGGCCACGGCGGCGATGGTCAACACCGCGTACGCCACCACCTTGCTCCCCTTCGACGGCGCAATGGCACTCATCGTGCTTCGACTCCGATCACTCGCCGCCAGATGAAATAGACCGGCAGCGTCATGAGCGCCAACACCACGCCGATGGCTGCGCCCCTCGACGTGGCCAGGAACGTGAAACCGACCCGGTAGTCCAGAAGGCTGAGCGTCTGGGTTGCGGTACCCGGGCCGCCACCAGTGACGATGAAGATCGTGTCAAAGAGCTTGATTCCGTCGATGAGACGGAGCATGAGCGCCACCAACAACACGGGCTTGAGCATGGGGAGGGTGACGTACCGGAAGACCTGGAACCCGTTGGCGCCATCGACCGCGGCAGCCGCCTCGGGTTCCCCCGAGAGGCCGGCCAGCCCTGCCAGGAGCAACAGCATCAAGAACGGGACCGCCTGCCACGAGTCCACGAGAACGACCGCCGCGATCGCCGAGGCCGGGTCTCCCAGCCAGCGCACGGCGCCGAACCCGGTCTCGGTGAGCAGCCAATTGATGATCCCGAGATCGGTGTTGAGCATGAACCGCCACATCAACCCCACGGCCACCGGTGTCAACAGCATGGGGAGCAGCAGCACCGACCTGTAGAACCGGGTTCCGCGGAGATTCCACCGCAGGAACACGGCGAGCACCAGAGCCAGCGGGAGTTGCACGACCATCCCGATGACCATCACCAACACCGTGGTGCGAAGGGCGGCCACGAAATCCCGGGACAGGACCTCGCGGGTGTAGTTCTCGAACCCGATGAACTCGCCGCCACCCAGGCTCGACAGGTTCTCGGACCTGAACGACAAGTACACGCCCACCGCCAGCGGGACGGCGAAGAGCGCCATGAGGATGACCCAGGTAGGGGCGGTCAACCACGTTGCCACGTGGCGACGGGCGTGCTCGAGGGTGCGACCCGGCGGACCGTTCGGGGCAGCGGTCCGCCGGGCGAAAGTCACCCTCGGGTTGGGATCATCGGGGTTCTGCTGCGAGGACGTCAGTCAGCTTCTCCTGCATCTCGGCCAGACCGTCGTCGATCGACGTCTGCCCAGAGAGGATATTGGCGAGGATGTCGCCAACCGTCTTCTCAAACTCCGGGTATACCGTCAGCTGCGGATACCGCTCCACCCGGACCTCGGCCGGGATGTTCAGCAGCTCGAGATACGGGGTCTCGGCCAACAGCCCCGAGTCGGTGGTGGTCGAGATACGACCGGGGGCCGCCGCGCCCTCTTCCAGGAAGCGCTTGGCGTTGGGCTTGCCCATCACGTACTCGAGGAACTGCCACGCGGCGTCCTTGTTGGTGGAGTCGGCGGGGATACCGATGTTCCATCCAGCCATGTGCACCACGTCGGCGGATCCCTTGGGAACCCTGGCAGTGGCGATCACGTCGGCAAACGACGAGGTCTCGGGGTCGACCACCAGCGGGTGGTACCCCGAGTACTGGATCATCTGTCCGGTCTCGGCGCTGATGAACTGGTTGGTCGTGTCGTCGCCACCGATGGAGATGGCACCGTCGCTCGACGCCTCGAGAGTCTCGACGTAGAACTCGGTGGCGGCTTTGGCCTCCGGCGTGTTCACCGTCGGGTTGAGATCGTCGTCGTACAGGTCGCCTCCGAAGCTCCACACGAGCTGGTACCACCACCATGCGTTCACCGGGGTGGAGTAACCGAGGATCTGGCCGTCCGCCATCCCCGATTCCTGAATCGCCCTGGCATTGGCCAGGTAGTCATCCCAGGTCTCGGGGACCGACAGACCGAGCTCTTCGTAGATGTCGGTGCGGTACCAGAGGAGGAATGGCTCGGTGGACAGGATGAGGCCGAGCGTGTCGTCCTTGTAGTCGCCGTAGTCCTGGATGGCGGGCGAGAAGTCGTTGATGTCGTAGATGTCGGAGGACCCGATTCGGTCCTGCAGCGGCTCCAGGAACCCGTTCGCCCCGTAGTTGGCGAGGAAGGTGTTGTCGAACTGCACGACGTCGTACTGCCCGTTGCCGGACTGGAACGCCAGGATCTGCTTCTGGTGAGCTTCCCCATACGGGGTTTCGCTGATTTCGACCTCGATACCGGTCTCGGCGGTGAAGTCGTCGGCGAGTGCCGTGATGGCAGTGGCGTTGGGGCTCGGTATGAGGAAGACGGTGATCTTTTCGGTGTCACCGCCTCCTTCGGCCGGGCCGGCCGTGGTATCGGCGGTCTCGTCGCCACCACACGCCGTCAGCACGAGTGCCAGTGCTGCGACGAGTGCCAGCGACCGCCGGAACGAACGTGTTCTCACAATTCTTCCTCCCGTTGGTTTGGGGGAGCCGGCAGGCTCACTGATCCGATGCTATTGACGGTGCACCCTATTTGTCAATAGTGTTAACGAACGTGAACAGCTTCCCTCCGACCGGCAGCAGAGTGCTCGTCATCGTGGCCCATGCGGACGACCCCACATTGTTCTGCGGCGGCACGATCAAGGCGATGTCCGAGCAAGACTGCCGGATCACCATCCTTCGTGTCACCGACGACCGGTTCGACTCGGTGGACCTGGACGCCGACGCCACGATCCGTCGCAACCGATCCGAGTTCGAGCAGGCAGCGGGCCTCCTGGGTGTCTCCGATCTCGTCGATCTCGACTATCACACCGACACGCTGGGCGACGCCTCGGAACTCGGCCTCCGCGAGCGCTTCATCTACCACGTGCGCCGCATCCGGCCGTACGCCGTCATCTCCTACGATCCGTACGGAGCGTACGGGGAGGACAATCAGGACCACATCCGGGTTGCCGCCGCCGTGGACGAGATGTACTGGACCGCCCAGTTCGACAAGCACCACCCGGAACACTTCGACGAAGGCCTCGAACCCCACGGCGTCTTCGAGCGCTGGTACTTCGCCCGCCGCCTCACCGAAGTCACCACACCCGTCGACATCTCGACCACCATCGAGGCCAAAGTCGAGGCGGTCGTCGCACACGAGACGATGATGCGCAACATGGTCCATCAACTTCGCCTCCAGGCACGGACGGCGGGTCTCACGGTTCCGGACCTGGAGACGGCTTGGGAATCCGGAGATCTACGGCCGATCATCGACCGGGTGGTCCGGGCCGGGGCGGCGTCGACGGGGATGCGTCATGGCCTCGGCTTCGCCGAAGAGTTTCGTGTGGTGCGTTTCGGCGGCCTGGGACCCCTGTTTGGAATAGGAGCATGATGGAGCTGTTCCCGGTCGAATACGGGCGAGACCTCATCGAACGACATCGGGAGCGATTCGACGATGCAGTGGTGGTGACCCAACCGGAGGTGTGGCCCGCCGTCGAGACCCGCATCGGGCCGGCAACGCCCCGCCACGTCGAGATCGCACACGACCTCACCCCCGGCGGGCTCGAGCGCCTCGTCGATGAGTTGCCCGAGGCGCCGATCGTCGGTGTCGGCGGCGGCGTGGCCATGGACGTGGCGAAGTGGGTCCATTGGAGACGCCAGACCCCGCTGACACAGGTTCCGGGTCTCCCCTCGGTGAACGCCTGCTTCACCCGCATGACGGCCATCCGCGACGGCGGCATCGTGAGATACGACGGCGGCGCGGTTCCGGACCTCGTGCTGGTCGACTTCGAGCTGATGCGTACGGCGCCCATTGCCATGATCCGAGCGGGTATCGGCGACGTACTGAGCTGCCACACGGCGCGCTTCGACTGGGAGCTGGCCGTTGCCGCGGGGAACGACCCGGCGTGGGACGAAGAAGCCGCAGCCGCGTCGTTGCGCTACATCTCGAACCTGGCCGAGGCAGCGCCGGCCATCCACGACGCCACCGACGAAGGAATCGAGGCGCTCATGGAACTCCACCGCGAGATCGGGTGGCGCTGCCACGACCTGGGTCACGCTCGGTTCGAGGAGGGCTCGGAGCACTTCTTCGCGTACTGCTTCGAAGAGGTCACCGGCCGCACGATCCTCCACGGGGAGATCGTGTCGCTCGGCGTCATCGCAATGTCCCTGGCCCAGGACAACCGACCCCAACACCCCCTCGACATCATTCGGGCGGCGGGAACCCGGCACCGCTTGGACGACCTGGGGCTGACCTGGGACGAAGTCGAGACGACGCTACGCCGCCTGCCTGCGTTTGCCCAAGAGGGTCGGTACTGGGATTCCATCGCCCAGCGTTTCGCTGTCACCGACGACCTCCTCGACAACCTGCGCCAGGCGGTTTCATGACCGAACCTTGCGTCACAACCCACGATATAGTAAATACTATTAACAAATAGCCTCCCGATGACCTATCCCGATCGCCACACGCTCGTCCGCCGGGTCAACGCCCAGCGAGTGCTCGAAGACATCCTCGAGCACGGTCCGACGACGCGCGTCGAGGTCGCAGAGCGGACCGAACTCTCCAAACCGACCGTGAACACCCTGGTCGCCAAGCTCGTCGAGGACGGGATCGTCCGTCAGGAAGGCCAGACCACCGGCGGAGTGGGCCGCTCCGCGACGGTGTATGCGGTCGAAACTCGAGCGCGGCTGGTCGCCGGGATCGACCTCGGCGGCACCAAGCTCCGGATCGCGGTCGCCGACCTCGACGGCAAGATCATCGCCGAGGGCGTCGAGCCCACGGACCGCCGTGGCGGAAAGGCTGTCCTCGGCCAGATCAACCGGCTCTCGCGGCAGCTCGTGACCGAAACCGGCGAGGACTGGGGAAAGGTGGCCATCGCGTCGCTCTCCGCCCCCGGAGTCTTCGAACCGGATTCCGATCACATGGACCTGGCATTCAACATCCCCGGGTTCGGCAAGCTCGCCCTGCGGGCCGAGCTCGAAGCCGCCCTTCGTGTCCCCGTCGCCATCGACAACGACGTCAATCTGGCCGCAGAGGGAGAACGGTGGGGTGGTATGGCACGCGAGGTTGGACTTCGCGTTCATTGCCATCGGCACCGGAATCGGTATGGGCCTCGTCTCGGGGGGCCAGGTCGTTCACGGAGGCCGGGGCGCCGCCGGCGAAATCGCCTACCTCCCCATCGGCGCAGACCCGTTCACCCATCCCGAAGTTCTCGAACGTGGACCCCTCGAGGAGGTTGCCGCGGCGTCCGGGATCGTGGCTGCATTTCATGCGCAACTCGACGCCGGAACGAACAGCCGGCTCGATCACGATGCCACGGTCGCAGACATCTTCGCGGCAGCCGACGACGACCCGGCGGCGCTCGCGGTGGTGAACCAGGAAGCCAGGTGGCTGGCCCTCGCCATCGCGGCCGTGGCTGCCGTGGTGGACCCGACGCTCTTCGTGCTCGGAGGCGGCATCGGCTCGAACCCGCGGCTGGCCCCCATGATCCGAACCCATCTGAAGACGATCGCCCCATTCGACATCGACGTACAGACGTCTCCGCTCGGCGAACGCGCCTCAACGATCGGTGCCATCGCCGCCGGACTCGCCCTCGCAAAACGTGACCTGTTCTCAGAACTAGGAGACAACGATGGATGACCTCGCGCTGTTCGGAGGAGCGCCGGTGCGCTCCGAGCCATACCCTCACTGGCCAGACTGGGACGACACGGAGCGGAATGGATTGCTCGAAGTCCTCGACTCCGGTCGGTGGTGGTCGTCGCAGGGAACGAAAGTCAAGGAGTTCGAGTCGGCGTGGGCCTCATTCTGCGGCGTCGACGAAACCATCGCCGTCACCAACGGAACCCACGCAATCGAGGTGGCGCTCCTCGGTCTCGGAATCGGCGCCGGCGACGAGGTGATCGTCACCGACTACACCTTCCTCGCCAGCGCGTCTGCAGTCGCGACGGTCAATGCCATACCGGTGCTCGTGGACGTCGACCACTCGACCTTCTGCATCGACGTCGACGCAGTGGAGGCAGCGATCACGCCGCGCACCAGGGCAGTCGTGGCGGTGCATCTGGCCGGGCACCCCGCCGATCTCGACAGGCTGACCGCACTCTGCGACCGGCACGACTTGGTCCTGATCGAGGACTGTGCGCATGCCCATGGTTCCGAATGGAACGGGGTCCCGGTCGGCGGGCACGGTGACGCCGGAACGTTCTCATTCCAGCAGTCGAAGCTCATGACCGCTGGTGAAGGCGGTGCAATCACAGTGCGGGACGCGGCCGCGGCAGAACAGGTGCGGTCG
>JAOUGY010000205.1 GCA_029865445.1 Acidimicrobiia bacterium
TCCGAGGCGGCGCAGGGCCGGGGTGACGGACTGGTTGACGATCTTGAAGTACCCGCCACCGGCCAGTTTCTTGAACTTGACCAGGGCGAAGTCGGGCTCGACACCGGTGGTGTCACAGTCCATGAGCAGTCCGATGGTTCCCGTGGGGGCGAGCACGGTGGCCTGGGCGTTGCGATAACCGTGCTGTTCGCCCAGGCTCAACGCCAGGTCCCAGCTTTCACGAGCGGCGAGCAGCAGGTCGAGCGGCGCCAGCTTCTGGTCGATCGTCATCACGTGGCTGGTGACACCTTCGAACTCTTCGGCCTCGGCACCGTAGGCCGCCCGCCGGTGGTTGCGGATCACCCGGAGCATGTGCTCGCGGTTCTCGTCGAAGCGGGGGAACGGACCGACCACCGAGGACATCTCGGCCGAGGTCGCGTACGAATACCCGGTGAGGACGGCAGTGAGTGCCCCGGCGATGGCCCGGCCCCGATCGGAGTCGTAGGCGATCCCCTGCTGCATGAGCAGCGAACCCAGGTTGGCGTAGCCCAGCCCGAGCGTCCGGTAGTCGTACGAACCCTGGGCGATCTCGGCGGACGGGAAGTGGGCCATGGTCACCGAGATCTCGAGCACGACGGTCCACACGCGGATGGCATGCTGGTACGCCTCGATGTCGAAGTCGCCGGTGGCCGGGTCGTAGAACTTGATGAGGTTGAGCGACGCCAGGTTGCAGGCAGTGTCGTCGAGGAACATGTACTCCGAGCACGGGTTGGACGCCTTGATCCGACCTCCGGCCGGGCAGGTGTGCCACTCATTGATGGTGGTGTCGAACTGGAGGCCCGGATCGGCACACGCCCAGGCGGCTTCGGCGATGCGATGCCACAGGTCGCGGGCTTTCACGGTCTTGCGGACCGAGCCGTCCTTGCGGTTGATCAGATCCCAGTCGGCGTCGTCGACGACGGCCTGGATGAAGTCGTTGGTGACTCGCACCGAGTTGTTCGAGTTCTGACCCGACACCGTGGCGTAGGCCTCGCCGTTGAAGTCGGCGGGGAACCCACCATGCTGGATGAGGAGGCGTGCCTTGTCCTCTTCGACCTTCTTCCAGTCGACGAAGGACTCGACGTCGGGATGGTCGACATCGAGGATGACCATCTTGGCGGCCCGGCGGGTCGTGCCTCCCGACTTGATGGCGCCTGCGGCCCGGTCGCCGATCTTGAGGAAGCTCATCACTCCCGAGCTCTTGCCGCCACCCGACAGCAGTTCGTTCTCGGCCCGGATGGAGCTGAAGTTCGACCCGGCTCCCGACCCGAACTTGAAGATGCGGGCCTCACGGGTCCACAGATCCATGATGCCGCCGGGGTTCACCAGGTCGTCTTTGACGCTGAGGATGAAACAGGCGTGGGGAGCGGGACGAGAGTAGGAGTCGGGGGAGGAGGTCATCTCACCCGACTCGGGGTCGACGTACCAGAAGCCCTGGGCGGGACCGGTGAGACCGTACGAGTGGTGGAGGCCCGTGTTGAACCACTGTGGTGAGTTGGGGGCGGCCATCTGGGTGGCGAGCATGTACTTGAGCTCGTCTTCGAAGGCGGAGGCGTCGTCGGCCGAGGCGAAGTAGCCGTGACGCTCACCCCATGAGCGCCAGGTTCCGGCGAGGCGGTCGAAGACCTGTCGGGCGGAGTGCTCGGGTCCTGTGACCACGTTTCCCTGGTCGTCGATGATCGGCTCACCGCTGTCGTCGGTCTGGGGGACGCCCGCCTTGCGGAAGTACTTCGAGACCATGATGTCGGCCGCCACCTGAGACCAGCCGGCCGGGATCTCGGCGTCGGTCATCTCGAAAACGATCGAGCCGTCGGGGTTGGTGATCCGCGAGTCGCGGTGAGACCATTCGATGGCCTCGTACGGATCGTGACCTTCCGTGGTGAACCGGCGCTCGATCCGGAGCCCCGTGGCGACTTCTGACATGACTGGTTGCCTCCCTCTTCTCTCGTCCTCTGACCGCTGTACAGCGGCGCCTGGGGCACGCCGAACACTCATGTGTTTCAACGCTTCTGCGCCCCTGATTACTCCCTCCACACCACAAGATGTTGTGGTCCGATGAAGATCAGACACCACATCTTGGGCCGGACACACAACTGTAATTACAGGCGTGTCGTTCGTCAATGTTCTAATCCGGGAGATTTCGCGAACGCCGTGAGAACGCGCGCGACCACGGGGAAGTGGGGGAAGTAGCGGCCTCCCGGCCCGCGGCCGCCACGCTAGACCACCCTCCCCGACCCGCGAAAACCCACCACCGGTCGGGATTTCGCGAGGTCCACAACCCTGGGTAGCAGACGTCGCTCAGCGAAGTCGTGGGCCCGCGGAATTGCGGAATCGGGCTCCTGCGGGTCCACCGGGCGGCGTTGATGCCCGGGTCAGGACTGCGTTTCGAGGATCTGTTTGAGCCGGGCGAGGTCCTTCTGGTTTGCCCGCTGCATGGCCGAGGTCATCATCGGCGCCGCCACCTTCGAGAACCCTGAGGGCTCGCCCCGGTTGCGGAGCGTCATCCGGGTAGACCCAGTCCCGAGGTCGTCCCATGTGTAGGTGGTCTCCATCGGGAATGGTCCTTCGGCCGTCCGCATCACCAGTCGACGTCCGGGTTCGTACTCGACGATCTCGTAGGTGTATGCGAGCCGTCTCCCGAGGAACCGGGCGACGAACGACACCCGTCCTCCAACCTGGACCGGTGGGTTGGTCTGCCACGCCGACGATTCGATGTTGGCGTACCACTCGGGTGCATTGTCTGGGTCGGCGGCGTAGGCGGAGACGTCGGCGATGGGCCGACCGATCACCGTTTCGGTGACCACGTCGACCATCAGTTGCGAACGGCCGGATCGGGGACCCCGGAGCGCGTCACGGCGACGAGGTTGTCGAGGAATCGGACCCAGGCCGGGGTGATCACCGGGATGATCGGGTCGTCGTCGGCGAAGCCGTCGTGGGTGAACATCAACTCACTCCCGCCGTCGGTGTCGGTGAGTTCGAATCGTATCGTCGTGCCCTTCCACCATGGCGGGTTCTCGTCGATGGTCCACTCGATGGTCGAGTCGTCCGCTTCGCTGACCCGGAGGTCGAAGACCACGGGAGAGGTGGGGAACGAAACGTGGAAGACGTCGCCGGAGACGCCCGCGTCCCCGGTCACGGTGTCCGACCACCAGCCGGCGATCCCCTCGGGAGTCCGCAGGCACCGCTGGAAGTCACCTGCCGGCATCTCGGATTCGAACTTGGCGCGCACTGCGTTGGTCATCTGGCCTCCATGGTCGATATTTAAGTTAGGACTATATCGTGACGGCGAGGACGTTTCAACTTCCGCTAAAATGTCGAACGTGGATGCATTGCAGATCGTTGCCGAGCCCCGCCGCAGGGAGATCCTCGCGCTCATCTGGAACGATGAGATGGCTGCCGGAGACATCGCCGATCAATTCGACGTGAGCTTCGCCGCCGTCTCCCAGCACCTCGGCGTCCTGCGAAACGCGGGCTTCGTCAAGGTCAGGCCGAACGGGCGCCAGAGGCTCTATCGGGCCGATCGAGAAGCTCTGGGGCCGCTGCGCCAGGTTCTCGAATCGATGTGGGACGACACGCTCGCCCGACTGGCCACTGCGGTCGAAGACTCGGAGGACACGTGAGCGATCCGATCGTGCGTGAACGGCTGGTGCACGCACCGGCGGCGAAGGTGTACGCCTACCTGACCGACTCCGACCGGTGGGCCGAGTGGCAGGGAGTCTCCGCCCATCACGACCCCCGACCGGGTGGGCTCTTCTCGATCGAGATGCCCGTGGGGACAACGGCGCGGGGAGAGTTCGTGGAGTTGGTGCCAGACCGACGGGTCGTGTTCACATGGGGTTGGGTCGACCATCCCGGTGTGCCGCCAGGGTCGAGCACGGTGACGATCGAACTGATTCCCGACGCCGGCGGCACCCTCGTCAGGCTCACGCACGACGGACTCCCCGACGAGGAGGTCCCTTTGCATGTGGCAGGGTGGGAGCACTACCTGCCCCGACTCGGAACGGCAGCCGAAGGCGGCGATCCGGGGGCCGATCGCCTCCCCGGTTGATTGCCATCGATTTGGATTGACGCGTATCACCAGAGAAGTCCGGCGCTCTGTTCCACGCGCAAGACAAGGGGGCGCATGTTCCTTCCGTCGCTGCTCCGGCCCCTCCCCGGACAGCATCCGGCGAGTGGCCTGCTGGAAGAACCGAGGCCGGTCACGACCGTCGCCGAAACCGAATTCGTTGCCGAAGACTTGGCCCGCGAACTCCACGAACGCTCACGATGGGCCCGGACCGTGTGGGTGAGAGCGCGGTCCGACGGATCCGACCGCCTGCCCGCCGCCATCGACGCCGGGCTTAAGCGTGCAGGAGGCCATGGTCTCGAGACCTGGGACGGTGTGGTCGTCGTCGAAATGGACGGATCACCCGACGCCGCGACCCGCCGTTTCCTCAGCGACTTGGCTGCAACCGCCGAAGCCGGTTCGTTCGCTCTCGTGACCAGCGGGAGAGCTGGGCCCAGGTCGCGTTCCGGATTGACCGCCGCAGTGAGTCGGGACATCGAAGACGCCGCCGAGGCCTGGGGGCGAGGTCCGGTTTCCGCCGCATTCGAGTCTGCCAGGAGGCCCAAGGCAGTCACCGACTCCGTCAGCACCCGACTGGTGTCCCGACTCGGGCGCAGCCAGCGCGACATTCTCGAACTCGCCGTCCGCGCCGGGTACTGGCATTCCCAACTGGGTACCGGCGAATCCGATTTCCCGCTCCGACCCTGGATGATCCCGCTCGAAGAAGGATGGTGGTGGGTTCGCCCCGCCTGGCGCGCCTCGCTCGACCGGGCGCTCGCCCGCACCCCCCTGCGAGTGGGCGCTGGCCCGTCGGTGTGTGAGGAGCCGCCTGCCACCCTCTCCGTCCGCATGTTGGGTCCCGTCGACGTGACCTTCGACGGCGCACCCGTCGATGGATGGAACGGTCGAGTCGGAATCAACGTCTTGCGATACCTACTGCTCACGAACGGCCGCCGCTGCCCCCGTGATCAGCTCCTCGATCAGTTTTGGCCCGACGCCGACCCGGCTGCCGCCAGGAATCGTCTCCAGGTGGCGCTCTCGGGAGTGCGAAGAGCCTTCAGGGCGGTCACCGACGAACCGGTGATCTCGTTCGACGACGGCATGTACCGGATCGGCGTGCGGGTGGAAACCGACATTGACCAGTTCGATCGCCACGTAGCGTCCGCCCGGACGCATGAACGGAACGGTGACGTCGAGGCGGCGATCAGAAGCTACGGCGAAGCGGCCCGGCTCTACCGCGGCGACCTCGCGCCCGACGCACCGTACGACCAGTGGACGCTGCTCCCCAGGGAGTCGTATCGCATCAAGATCATCGATGTTCTCGACCGGCTCGCCGTGCTGCGCATGCAGCGCGACGATCTCGACGAGGCCATCGATGTAGGACACCGCATCCTGGAGCGGGATGCGTGCAGGGAAGACATTCACCGGATGCTCATGGAGTGTTACCGGCGACAGGGTCGTGCCCATCAGGCGTTCCGCCAGTACGAGTACTGCGAACGAGCACTTCGAGCGGAGCTGGGGCTCCAACCCTGTCCCGAGACGGTGCGGTTGTACCGGGAGATGAGGACGTCGGAACGGGGTTGAAGCGGTCTCCGCCTCAACCCCACTCCGTCAACTCGCCGCTTCGACGGCCGGGTCTTCGAATTCGAAGACCGCGACCAACTGGTTCAGCCCCTGCGGCACCGGCACCTGCTCGAACAACACCTGGATCGGGTGTGGAGGATCCAACCGTCCCGTCTTCACACCGATCGGCAGACCGATCGGAGCGCCGGCGGGACGTCTGGTTCCGAACGGCCGGGCTTCGAGAACCACCCGATACCCGGTACCCACGTCTTCCAACGCATCTGTCGACAACGTGAGCGGGACGTCCCTCGGACCTCCGCCCATGACCTTGCCGACCGCCAGCGCGATCCGGCGTCGGCCGGGTTGCTCGGACTCCACGGATGTTCGGTCACCGAGTCCCGCATGGGATTCGATGAACGCCGTCACTGCCTCCGCTGCCCACCCCGGCCACTTCGAACCCTCTTGGGTTCGCACGTCGGTCGTGTGGGTTCGGACCGCCGACCCTTCGGAGTCGACGGCCACCCTGACGAGAAACGACTCGGTGTGCTCTGAGGGGGGAGCGGGTCCGGTTTCGGCCCGCTCCCCGGCCTCTCGAGCCAGCTCGCGCATCCTCTGGGTGGTCAGTCCCCGGATGCCCGCCAGGGCTCCGAGGACCGACGACAGCTCCTGCCACGTCATCACTCCTGCTGCATGCAGGTTGTGTTCGGTGGCGGAACCGATGCCTTTCAGCAGGCTGAACTCGGCGATGGATTCGCTCGACATCGTGAGCTCCTCTCATCGATGTCCCGACGAGTCGGGATCACACCGGGTTCTCGACCATGATGATCGGACCTTCTTCGAACCCGACCACGTCGAACCCGGGCACGCCGGGAAGGCTCGAATCGAGGAAGGTGGTCGTCACCAGCTTGTACACACCGGATCGGTTGCTGCCCGGGTTCCCCTCCTGGAGGGTGTTGGGCGCCACCTGGATGTTGGCGGTGTACTTGCGGGCGTTGGGTTCGCCGGCGTGCACGGTGGCAGGCGACGAGTTGTTGACGTTGACGTTGGCGGTACCGATGAGCCGCTCGGGGCCTCCGCCCACGGACTCTGCGTACACGCTGACGTTCCACGCCCCACCCAGCGCCGACATCCACAGCGGCACCAGCAGTCCGTAGACCTCCCACTCGACTTTGATGCCAAATGGCCTGGT
>JAOUGY010000206.1 GCA_029865445.1 Acidimicrobiia bacterium
CTGACGAGCAGGTCCCCCGCGGTATCTTCGAGGCCCCGATTTCGGGGCCTCGAGTTGTTTGGCGGCTCGGCACATTAGGGTCACACGGCCCCTCGGTTGGGCCGGGTCGGGGTTGCATACGTGCACCGGCGAGCGCATGCTGGTGCGATGACACTCGGTGATCTCGTCATGGGAACTGCCCACGTGTGTGGACCTGCCACGACCTTGTCCGAAGCAACGGATGCGATGACCGTCAGCGGCCACGGCTCGATGGGTGTCGTCGAAGGTGGCGATCTCGTCGGGATCCTGACGGAGCGTGATGTGGTCCGCGCCATGAGTCGGGGGGCATCGGGGGCAGACCCGATCAGTCGTTGGATGTCGGGTGAACCCGACGCATTCGGCCCCGACGTCGATGTGTTCGAAGCTGCCGAATGGCTACTCGCCTCCGGCTACCGGCACCTACCGGTGGTGGACGATGGGCGGCTTCTGGGCATCGTGGGCGTGACCGAGGTACTGAGAGCGGTCTTGGAGTCGACCCTCGACGAGACAGATTCGTAGTCTCCCGCGGGTACGCGAGAAGGTCGAGTGCACGATCCCGTCGCCGATCGATCGTGACGGGACCGAATCTTCGATGATCGGAAACCTGTATGCCCCGTGGGCGACGCCGGGCGTCTGTAGTGGCTATCGTCCCCCGCCGTGGGTCAATTGAGTGCACTACAACGCCGGTTCGAGGGCAACGACGGTCAGCGGCGGCTCATCGGGTTGATAATGCTGGTTGCGGCGTTCGTGATGTCCGTTCCCTTTCCCGCACTCGGCCAGGAGTCCGACCAGGGTGTCCGCGTACGGCTGCAGTATCAGGACGCGGAGAGCGGTGAGAACGTTCCGGCCGTGGGCGTTGTCTTCTCGGTGACCCAGGAGGACGGTACCCCGGTGGGCGACGGAGCCACGGACGACAACGGCGAGTTCTTCCTGGCGGTCGAATCCGCCGGCAGGTTCAATCTCACCATCGACCCGACCACCCTTCCCGCGGGTGTGACACTCAGGGATCCCGAGCGCGCCACCCTGACCGTGACCGTCGACGCCGGCCGGGCGGCATCCGCACTGTTCGGCCTCCAGTCCGGTGAGGGGGGTGCGGGAGCCGACGAATCGGATACGTTGCGAAGGGTCCTCCAGTTGACGACGGAAGGGATCAAGCTGGGTCTGTTCCTGGCCATGGGCGCGATCGGCCTGTCGCTCATCTTCGGCACGACCGGCCTCGTCAACTTTGCTCACGCCGAGATGATCACCTGGGGCATGTTCATCGTGTTCCTGGTGGAAGGCTTCGCCGAAGGAATTGGATTGCTCCCCGATCAGAAGCTATTGACGATCGCCCTGGGGGCCTTGGCCGCCCTCGTCGTCGGCGGGGCCACCGGTTGGCTGATGAATCGGTTCGTCTTTGCCCCGCTTCGGAGAAAGGGCACCCCTCTCATCTCCCAGATGGTGGTGACCATCGGGTTCGGCATCCTCGCTCGTTATGTGATCCTCTACTTCTTCGGCGGCAGCAGCCGGTTCTTCAAGAGCGTCTCCGGTCAGTCCGCCATCTCCATCGGCGTGGTCGACATCACGCCCAGCGATCTCATCGCCGTCATCCTGTCGATCGTGGTGCTCGTCATCGTCGGGCTCCTGCTGCAGCGCACGAGGATCGGGCGGGCGATGAGAGCTGTTTCGGACAACCGCGACCTGGCCGAGTCTTCCGGCATCGACGTGCAACGAGTGATCAGCCAGGTTTGGTCCGCCGGAGGTGCGCTGGCAGCTCTGGGCGGTCTCTTCCTCGCCCAGGCCGATCAGGTGCTGTGGGAGGGCGGCTTCCGGGTCCTGCTCCTGATCTTCGCCGGCGTTACGCTCGGAGGACTGGGCACGGCCTACGGGGCGCTGGTGGGCTGTCTCCTCATCGGACTCGGCGTGCAGTTGTCGACGCTGTTCATCCCCATCGAGCTAAAGAATGTCGGTGCGCTGCTCGTGATGGCGGTCGTGCTGCTCATCCGCCCGCAAGGGATACTCGGGCGAAAGGAACGAATCGGATGACAGTGCCCATTCTCGCCGCCATCGATTGGGCCCAGATCGTGCAGCTCACCGTTTCGTCGGCGATCGGCGTCGAAGCGATGGTGTTCGCGATGGCGGCCATCGGCCTCAACATCCATTTCGGCTACACGGGACTGCTCAATTTCGGTCATGTCGGCTTCATGGCGATGGGGGGATACGGTGTCGGTATCGCCATCGTCACATGGCAGCTCAATCCGTACCTGGCGATCCTCATCGGTGTCGTCTTCGCCCTCGTGCTGGCTCTGATTCTCGGTGTGCCGACGCTCCGCCTCCGTGCCGACTACCTGGCCATCGTCACGATCGCCGCCTCCGAGGTCATCCGGATCATGGCGCGGTCCACGACGTTGCGCGGGCTGACCCGGGGCGCCGAAGGCCTGAACGAGTTCGCCGGGGAGTACTACAGCCTGTCACCGTTCAAGCAGAACCTCTACGAATGGGGCCCTTTCTTCTTCACGGGCAACAACCTGTTCATCGTGATCATCGGCTGGATCCTCGTGATCCTCCTCGCCGTCATGGTCTGGCAGCTCATGCGGTCTCCCTGGGGTCGTGTGCTCAAGGCCATTCGTGAGGACGAGGACGCTGCCCGGGCGCTCGGCAAGAACGCCTACTGGTACAAGATGCAGTCGCTCATGCTCGGCGGGGCGATCGGCGGAATGGCCGGGATGCTGCAGGTGATCGCCAAGTCGACCGTGCAGCCCGATACGTTCGTACCCGTCATCACGTTCTTCATCTGGACAGTTCTCATCCTCGGTGGTGTCGGCCGGGTGTGGTCGCCGATCGTCGGGTCGATGATCTTCTGGGGCCTGCTGGCATTGATGGAGAACCTGCTGCGGCAGTTCGTCGCCGAGGGGTGGATTCCGCCCTCGCTCATGGACTCCAACCAGGTTGGCATCTTCCGATTCATCCTCGTCGGCCTGGGGCTCATCGCGCTGATGACGTTCCGTCCCCAGGGCATCTTCGGATCACGGGAGGAGATGGCTCTCGATGCCCGCTGACCTCAGCACCGTCGCTCACGAGCCGGGGATCCCCAAGCCGGACCCGATCCTCACCGTCGAGAACATGCGAAAGACCTTCGGTGGTCTCGTCGCCGTCGACGTCGACAAGCTCCAGATTCAGCGGGGTGTCATCACCGCGCTGATCGGTCCCAATGGTGCCGGCAAAACGACCTTCTTCAACCTGCTCACGAGCTTCGACACACCAGATTCCGGTTCGAAGACCTTCGAAGGAAAGCCCATCGACAAGAAGGCTCCGCATGAGCTCGCTCGGATGGGGATGGTGCGCACGTTCCAGTTGACGAAGTCGCTCACCAAGCTCACGGTGATCGACAACATGAAGCTGGGGGCGAAACGGCAGCGGGGGGAGAACTTCTTCCGTAGCCTCGTCCCGCCGCTGTGGGATGCCCAGGAGCGTGAGATCGAGGCACGGGCAGACGACCTGCTGAAACGCTTCAAACTCGACCACATGCGGGAGGAGTTCGCCGGGACCCTCTCCGGTGGTCAGCGCAAGCTGTTGGAGATGGCTCGGGCGCTCATGTCCTCTCCGTCAGTCATCTGCCTGGACGAGCCAATGGCCGGTGTGAACCCTGCCCTGACCCAGTCCTTGCTCGAGCACGTCAAGGGTTTGCGCGACGAAGGCATCACCGTGATCTTCGTCGAACACGACATGGACGTCGTTCGAGACATCTCCGACTGGGTGGTCGTCATGGCCGAGGGCCGCGTCATCGCCGAGGGGCCCCACGAGACCATCGGCAAGAACCAGGCGGTGATCGATGCGTATCTCGGCGCTCATCACGACGCCCCCTTGTCGGTCGAGGAAGAGGCCGAACAGCTGTCCGACGGGTCCCCGGGAGGTGCGACATGAGCGAACACCTCATCACGCTCACCGAGGTGGTGGCCGGGTACGTCCCCGAGGTCAACATCCTCAATGGCGTCAATATGGAGGTGGCTCCGGGTGAGCTGGTCGGGATCATCGGTCCCAACGGCGCCGGCAAGTCGACGATGTTGAAGGCGCTGTTCGGGCTCATCAATGTGACTTCCGGTGCCGTCATGTACGACGGCGAGGACATCACACGCTTGAAAGCCCACGAGCTGGTGTCCCGGGGCATCGGATACGTGCCCCAGACCAACAACGTGTTCCCGAGTCTCACGATCGCCGAGAACCTGGAGATGGGGGTTTTCCTCCAGCCCAAGCTCTACGGGGAGCGGCTCGGTTTCGTCACCGACCTCTTCCCACGGCTGGGCGAACGGCTACGGCAGCGGGCCGGTTCGCTTTCGGGTGGTGAGCGCCAGATGCTGGCCATGGGACGGGCGCTCATGATGGACCCGAAGGTGCTGCTGCTCGATGAGCCGTCCGCCGGACTGTCCCCGGCGCTCCAGGACCAGGTGTTCATTCGTACCAAGCAGATCAACCGGACCGGCGTGGCGGTGATCATGGTTGAACAGAACGCCCGTCGGTGCCTGCAGATCTGTGACCGCGGTTACGTCCTCGACCAGGGACGCAACGCCTACACGAACACGGGCGAGGCGCTCCTCAACGACCCCAAGGTCATCGAGCTGTATCTGGGAACACTCGCCAAGGTCGACTAGAGCGCAAGCGAGCAACAAGCAACAAGCCTCGAGCAACAAGCCTGAAGCACTCCACGTGACTCACGTAGCCCCGGGTTGTGACAACGAGCGTTTCAGGCTTATCAGCATGGCTCTCAGCTGATTCGTCTCGGATTCCAGACTCACTGATGCCGCCTCCTCGATGTATCCGAGATCCGTGGCTACGCCACATTGAAATCTGAGCTCTCGGAGCGATCCGAGAGCAATGTCCACGAAGCGCGAGAACTCGCGATCCGTCGCCCGGCCGGACCCTTCCGCGAGATTCGACCCGATGGAGATCGCGCTCCTTCGAATCTCTCGGGCGAGACCGAAACGCTCCGAAGGCGGAAAACCCTCAGTCAGGTCGTACACCCGGACCGCGAGCCTCCGGGCGCGTTGCTCGACAACGAGTTCCCGCATGTATCGCGAATATCTGACCTCGTTGCGCCCGTCAAGAGTGCCGTGCAGCACCACGCCCGTCTGCTCGAAGCTCGTTGCTCGGCGCAGGCAAACTTGTTGCTTGTTGCTTGTTGCTTGTCGCTTGTCGCCTCTCCACCACATAGACAAAGCCCCGGCCCGCTTGCGCGGGCCGGGGCTTTGCTCAGTCTCTTCGAGACGTCTGTCGCTCAGGAAGCGAACACGTACACGTCGAGTTCGGGGTTGGGAACGGTGCCGGGACCGTCGCCGCCGTCATATTCGCCGTCGTAGGTCATGATCCGGTACGAGGCGGCTGCCGGCTCGCCGGCCTCCACGAACTCGTACGGGCCACCCAGACCGTCGTAGTCGGGGTCGCCCCCGGCCTCGATGACGGCCACACACGAAGCGAAGTCCGTGCACTTCTCGCCTCCGCCGGTGATGCCGTTGATCTCGGCGGCGATAGCCAGCGGATCATCGGAACCGGCGAGGACAGCAGCCAGGGCCACGATCGTGATCGAGTCGTAGGTCTCGGCGCCGTAGGCGTACACGCCACCCACGCCACCGTCGATGGCTCCGTCCATCCGGTCGAGGAACGGCTGGATGGTGGTGAGGTCCACCGAAGGCTCGGTGCCCTTCATCCCGGTGAGGATGGTGGGGTCGCCGACCTGGCCACCGATACCACCGGTGTTGCCGTCAACACCCCACACGTTCTTGTCGGCCGGACCGACACCACGCTGGTGCATGGTCTCGAGGATCGTCGCCGACTCCTCGAATCCCACCACGAGGATGGCGTCGGGGTTGGCAGCCACGATCTTGTCGACTTCGGCGTCGAAGTTGGTGGTGTCGGGAGCGTATGCGAGGAACTCGGGGATGACTCCACCGGCGCTCTCGTAGTTGTCCTTGAAGGCGTTCGCCAGACCCTCGCCGTAGGACTCCTGGCGGTAGATGACAGCGGTCGAGGCGTTGCCCTGATCCGCAATCTGCTGGGCCAGAACCCGACCCTGAAGCAGGTCGGATGGAGCGGTACGGAAGTACAGCCCGTTGTCGTTGTAGGTGGTGAAGTCGGGGGACGTGTTCGCCGGCGAGAACTGAATCACGTTGGCGCCCACGATCTTGTCGATCACCGTCTTGGACACGGCCGACGAAGCCGCACCGAAGATGGCGTCGGCCTTCTCGGCGAGGAGACGGTCGACGGTCTGGTTGGCGATGTCGGTCTTCGTGTCGCCGGAGTCGCCTTCGATCAGGACAACGTCCTGGCCGAGCACGCCGCCGGCTGCGTTGATGTCTTCAACCGCCAGGCGTGCGCCTGCGATTTCGGGTGGTCCGAGGAAGGCGAGGTCGCCGGTCTCGGGGAGCAGCGTGCCAAGGGTCAGCACGCCATCGGCCGAAGCGGATCCGCTCGGGGCCTCGGTGGCCTCGGTGGTAGCGGGTGCCTCGGTGGTGGCTGGCGCCTCGGTCGTGGCCGGTGCCTCGGTGGTGGCCGGAGCTTCGGATTCGGTTGTGTCCGAACCCGCATCTCCGCCACCGCAGGCGGCCGCGACCAATGCAAGCGCTGCGAGCAGGGCAAGCAGTCGCAATTGCGTGGTGCGCATCGGGGTTTTCCTCCTATGTCAGCAGAAGTCACCCTGAACGGGTGACCCGGGAACGATAGTCGGTTTCCGCGGTTCCCAGCGTTGGGAGTCCCCGAATTCGCTTCGAAACGGGTGTCACCCGAGCCAGACCAGTCGCAATGGGCGGACCGA
>JAOUGY010000517.1 GCA_029865445.1 Acidimicrobiia bacterium
GGAACCGGTGGCCTGGACGACGACATCGACGCCGAGGTCGGCCCAGTTGGCGTCACCGGGTTCTTTTGCGGCGAGGAACGGAATGCGCCTCCCGTCGAGGAACAGCGCGGCGTCCTGGAGCTCGACGGGTGCCGGGAAGCGCCCGTAGATGGAGTCGTATTTGAGGAGGTAGGTGAGGCCCTCCGGATTGGCGGTGTCGGCGATGGCGGCGACTTCGAGCTCCGGATGGTCGTGGACCATTCTGAAGACGTTGCGCCCGATGCGCCCGAACCCCATCAAACCGATGCGTGTCCGTGTCATGTGTGGTCAACCCCTTACGGATCGGTGTTCGGCCAAACGCTAGTCCGCCCACCCGCAAGCGCTTTCATCGGTGTTCTTCCCGCGGCGGAAGCTGCCCCGTAGGGTGGACGGGCAGGGCGCTTTCGGGCGGGTTGGTGGGTTTGCGGGGAAGGCATGTCGTGGTGAGTGTGCTGGCGCTGGTGGCGGCGCTGACCGTGGGTGCGTGCCCGGAGGCCGTGAAGCCCGTTCCGGGTCCCGAGGTGGCCGGGTTCGCTCCCATCGGCCGGTATGCGGGGCATTGGGGCGTGGACTACCAGGCTGCCCCGGGCTCGTCGGTCGGGGCCGTGGCGGATGGAACCGTGAGCTTTGCCGGGCAGGTGGCGGGCCGGACGTCGGTGTCGATCGATCATGGCCGCGGCTGGGTGTCGACTGTGTCGTATCTGTCGGCCGAGGACGTCGCCAGGGGCGAGCGGGTTCGACGGGGTGAGGTCGTGGCATCCTCGGGACGTGCCCACGGTGCTTCTTCGGTCCATCTGTCGGTGCGGGTGGCGGGGGAGTATGTGGACCCGCAGTGGTTGTTCTCGTGCCGGCTTGGGGACATCCCCGACGCCTTGAGTTTGGTTCCTGTGCCGGCCGATTCCGAGGGGTGATGAGTCTGGGTCGTATTCTGGACGGATGCGTCGCGTGCTGCTCGGAGGAACCTTCGACCCTCCTCATGTCGCCCATCTGGTTGCGGGGGAGGTCGCCTTCCGCCAGCTCGAAGCCGAGTGGGTGACATTCATTCCTGCCGGAGCCCCGTGGCAGAAGGCCGATCGGGAGGTGAGCGATGGCCGGCACCGGCTGGCGATGACCGAGCTGGCGGTGCGGGACGTGGAGTACTTCGACGCCGACGACCGGGAGGTCTCGCGAGACGGCTGGACATACACCATCGACACGCTGGAGAGCTTTGATCCCGATGACGAGCTGGTGCTCGTGGTGGGCGCCGACGCGGCAGCGGGCTTGCCGACGTGGCACCGGTATGAGGACATCGTGGCGCGGGCCGAGGTGGCGGTTGTTCCTCGACCGGGCACCGAACGGGCGGTGGTGGAGGAGGCAGTGGGGGCGGTGACCTGGCTCGACATGCCGTTGCTCGACGTTTCGGGGACGGAGATTCGGAGGCGAGCGGCCGGAGGACAGTCCATCAGATTTCTCGTGCCCGACCTCGTGTGGCGATATGTGACGGTCCACGCGTTGTACGTCGACTGACCGCTCCCCGGATGGCATATCTCTCGGGTCTTGTCACACCCACCCGGTATCATGTTCGGAGTTCGAACCCTGGAGGAAACGTAGACAACCCGCACGATCTCGCCCGCCTGGTGGCCGATGCATTGGACGACAAGAAGGGTCTCGACATCACCTTGCTCGATGTGGGGGACCTGTTTCAGATCACCGAGGTGTTCGTGATCGTCACCGGAACGTCGAGACCCCACGTCCAGACGCTTGCCGAGACGGTGCGTGAGAAGCTCAAGGACGTCGATCGCAAACCGCTCCGCAGTGAGGGGGAGGCCGAGGGGGAGTGGGTGCTGTTGGACTTCGGGGATGTGATCGTTCACATCTTCCAGGCTGAAACCCGTGATTTCTACGGGCTGGAGCGGTTGTGGGGCGACGCCGATTCTCTGGTGTGGGAACCCGCCGCTTCTGCGTGAAGCCGACCGCAAATGACAAAATCGTCTTACGCGCGTATCGCGACGTAAGACTCTGCGTCCTCGATCGGGGTTTTGCGGCTGCGTGCCGGTGGTAGAATGCCGCTATCCCTTGGGGCTGTAGCTCAGTTGGCAGAGCGCTTGCATGGCATGCAAGAGGTCAGGGGTTCAAATCCCCTCAGCTCCACTCTCGGAATCCCTGGC
>JAOUGY010000518.1 GCA_029865445.1 Acidimicrobiia bacterium
ATGATCGCCCGGCGAGGCCTGCGACCGGATGTTCTCGATCCGTCTGAGGTCGTGGACATGGCGATCGGAGACGAGCGCGCCTACGTGGAGTGGATGGTGGCCAACAAACCGTCGGTGTCCGTGAGAGGAATCGGAAAGGGCGGGATCTGGGAAGGCCACCGGAGAGCCGACGTCGAACGCTGGATGCAAGTCTGGAGGGCCCTCAGTCAGCCACGAGGTCGAGCAGGTCGTCCCCATAAGCCTCGAGCTTGGCAGGTCCGATCCCTTTGATGGCCAGCAGCTCGTCCTCGGTTCTCGGCCGGCGGCGCGCCACTTCTGAGAGGCTCTCGTCGTTGAGTACGACATAGGCGGGCACGCCGTTCGCTTTCGACACTCCGCGCCTCCACTCTTTGAGGCGTTCCAGCAATCGGGGGTCCGCCTCGACCGCCGTCGGGGTGAGCGGGCCCGACGCACCGCCGACGGTGACCGTCTCCCCCCATTGAACCGACAGGCGGCCGGGACCCGGCTCGAGAGCGACCAGCACTCCGATGGGCAGCATCCGTTCCACCACCCCGCCGTAACCACCGGCGAGTCCGACCCGCTCGCCAACCGCCACCCCGATGCCTCGAAGCTCTCGTGGCTTTCGGTCGGGCCTCTCCGCCTGCACTACGGCGCCGGCCGCCTCGGCCACGAACCGGGATGGCGCCACCTGATCCGAGATCACGACGACCTCTCGCCGGGCCCGGGTGATCGCAACGTGAAAGACGCGGCGTTCCTCCTCGAGATCGGTGGCCAGCTCGTGGGGCATGGTGCCCGTGTCGGCACCGTAGACGATCACCCGGTCCCACTCGAGTCCCTTCACCTTGTGCACCGTCGTCAGGAGGACGCCGTCCCGATCGTGAGGTGCCTCCACCACCGATCGGAGCCACGGTTCGAAGTCGTCCAGGTTCGGATGGAGAACGGCGGCCCGCCGCAATGCCCGTAGATCGTCGGATTGGTTGGAACGGTCGGCCCGTGTTCGGCCCGAATCGAGCGCCTCGGCCGCCCTCGTGAGCCCCACGTCGTGCGACAGCGTGTCGATGAGGGCGACAGCATCTCCGTCTCGGGCGACACGGACGGCGCGTTCGATGTCCGAGACGAACCGTTCCCAGCGGTCCCGTTGACGCCCGTCGAGGTTCCGGCGAGCGTCCCGGAGTGACGCCAGCGATACGCTCCGGGACCGTCCCAATAACTCCGAGGCGAGGCGGCCGAGGCCCCGGGACGGGCGCCGGATGATCGAGAACACGTCGTCGCGGGCGATCTGATCGGGGTCGAGAGCGACCCGAATCCAGGCGAGTGCTGCCGACATCACTGTGCGGTCGAGCACCGCCGGCCCGATGGGTGAGGTGAATGGAAGCGAGTTCTCGACGAGCCAGGCATGAACGGGGAGGAGGGCCGAGTTGACCCGGCACAACACCACCATGTCCTGGGTCCGGCAACCCTCTTCGAGCCAGGTCGAGATGACTCGCCCCGCCTCGGGCGCAGCGCGAGATCCGGGCACCGACGTGACGTCGTACCCCGAGTCACCCTGGTCGAACGCGACGATCTCTTTGTCGATGCGCCGCTGCCCATTCCGAAGCAGTCGGGTTGCGGACTCGACGACCGGGCGCGGGCAGCGGTAGTTGACCTCGAGGGCGTGGTGCCCGGCGCCCGGGAAGAGCGAGTCGAAGTCGATGAGAAAACCCGGGTCGGCGCCCGCATACCCGTAGATGACCTGATCGTCGTCACCCACCCCGAAGACATCCAACCCGGGCGAGGACAGCAGCCGAATGAGCAACAGATAGGCCGGAGTCAGATCCTGGAACTCGTCGACGAGGAGATGGCGGTTGGCGGCCTGCCATCTCCGCCGGAGATCAGGATCGAGGAGCAGCGCCTCGATGGCGCCGTAGATCTGCTCGTCGAAGTCGTGGGTACCTCGCGCCCGGAGCACTTTCCGATAGCGTTTGAACACGTCGACGAACCCGGGCACGTCGTCCCGCCCCGCCTCGACCTCGCGCGGATCGGCGAGCGCGATGCGCACCTCTGACAGGGCCTCGATGTACGGGCCGATGATGTCGGTGTTGGGGCGGCGCATGGCGGGGACGATCGGTTCGAGCAGCCGGCGCACGTCCCGTTCCGAGGCGAGTTCGAGCGGGCCTGCC
>JAOUGY010000519.1 GCA_029865445.1 Acidimicrobiia bacterium
CATACGTTCGTGGATCAGCACGAGCAGTCCCATGGTGACTGTTTCGTGGTACTTGTCCGCCAATCCGGCGTGGGCGGTGAACGCCCTCAGAGCGCTCCGGAAACGCCCCATCGCCTCGACCAGATCGAAGCGGTCGAGGTATATGAAGGCGAGTCGTACATGGTCTGCGTGGCTGAAACACTCGGGCTCCAGCCGTAGGTCTTCGAACGCCTTCACGAACGTCTCGTCGTCCCACGATCGGAACTGCCCGAACTCGGTGTACATAGGTACCAATGTACCGCTCCTTCGGGTGTTGACGAGGGCCGTACTCGGAGATAATCTACAACCAAATGGTTGTAGATCAGTTGTCGGATGCCGAGGTCGATCGGCTCTTTCATGCTCTAGCGGACGCCACACGCCGTGACATCGTTCGTCGGACACTGACGGAGCAGGTATCGGTGACGACGCTGGCCGCCGCCTACGACATGAGCTTCGCCGCCGTGCAGAAGCACGTCGCCCTACTCGAAGAGGTGGGTCTGGTGTCCAAGGAACCCAACGGGCGGGAGCGGCTCGTGCGAGCCGAGCCCGACCGCCTCGGCCAGGCACGGACGCTCCTCGGCCAACTCGAGGAGCTGTGGCGAGCCCGATTCAGTCAACTCGACGCCGTACTCGCAGAGGAGTGACCACATGCCCATCACCGACATAACTTCCGACCCCGATGCTCTCACCATCACGGTGATCGGCGACTACGCCGTGCCTGTCGAACGGCTGTGGCAGGCGTGGGCGGATCCTCGTCAGCTCGAACGGTTCTGGGGCCCGCCGATGTGGCCGGCCACATTCACCCGTCACGACATGGTGGCGGGCGGGAAATCCGCCTACTTCATGACCGGTCCCGACGGCACCCGCTCGGCGGGGTACTGGCAGTTCGAGTCGGTGGAGACGGGTCGAACGTTCACCATCGTCGACGGCTTCGCACACGACGACGGCACCCCCAACGACGAGTTGCCGGGGACCCGGACCGTGTTCCGGTTCGAGTCGACCGACGCCGGGTCGCGTTATGTCGCAGTCACCCACTTCTCGGACCTGGCGTCGATGGAACAGCTCGTCGAGATGGGCATGCTCGAAGGGGTCCGGCTGGCTCAGGCCCAACTCGACGACGTGCTCGCCGATCTGGCTTCGTTCGCCGCCGGCCGCGGTACGGAGGCGAAGCTCCTCGACGACACCAGGGTTCGGGTGAGCAGAGTCATCCGGGGAAGCGTCGAACAGGTGTGGCGAGCCCACCACGACGCCGACCTCATGAAGCGCTGGTTGCTGGGACCCGATGGATGGACGATGCCGGTGTGTGAGATCGCCACCGAGGTCGGCGGAGGCTATCGGTACGAGTGGGAGTCGGCGGATGGCGAACAGCGATTTGGCTTCGAAGGCGAACTCGTGGAGTCGACTCCGCCCAACCGGGCGGTGACGACCGAGCGGATGATCGGGATGGATGGGCCCGGGACGCTCAACGAATTGACCCTCACCCCGGTCGACGGGGGAACGCTGGTAGCGATCGTCATCACCTATCCCGACGCCGAACTGCGTGACCAGATCCTCGGAACCGGAATGGTCGACGGGATGGAGACCTCCTACGCCCGGCTGGAGTCTCAGTTGGAGGCTGTCGTAGCCTGAGCCGCAGACAATCAATCGGCTGGTTCGTGCGGTCAGCGGCGTCTGTCCCGCACCACGGTCTCCCGACCGCGATGCGGGACAGCACAGACTTGGCCGATTCGCTCCCTCGGAGTGGGTTCACCCAGCTCCCTGGGATGTCGTACCGGCGAATGTCAGCGACCGTCTAGAACGCCTGCTTTCTCGATGACGATCTCGTTGCCCGATATCGCCGTACCGATGAGTGTCGAGCCTGCGTCCTTGACCTTCACCTTGCCCTCGAGGGCGATGATGGTGCCCCGCATCACCGCACCGCTTTCGACAGATGAGTCCTTGTCCGAGAGGACGTTGAAGATCACGTTCTCCGGTGAGACGCCGCCCACCAGCTCGATGGCGCTGCCCTCTTTCAACTTGATCTTCTCGTCGAGGTTGAAGACGAAGGTCGAGTCCGGGCCGCCGACGATGGTCAGGACCTTCCCGCGGTCCAGCTCGATCTTCTTCGACTCGACGACATAGAGGCCACTCGTGCCC
>JAOUGY010000207.1 GCA_029865445.1 Acidimicrobiia bacterium
ACGTTCGACGAACCCGATCTGGCCGAGCCGCCACCCCGGCCGGCCGCACCCGAAGCGCCACCGATGAGCGCTCGCACCGAGCTCCCGTTCGGGCTCGTCTTGTTTCTCCTGCTGGCCCTGCTCGTCGTGTTGTTCACGGTCCAGAACACTCAGGACGTGGAATTGAATTTCCTCACGTGGGAGGGCAGGTACCCGCTGGCCCTGATCATCATCGGGACGATCCTCATGACGGTGATCCTCGATGAGATCCTGGGCTTGTTCCTGCGACGGCGGCGTCGGCGTCGCGCTGCCGAGCGCGCCGAGCTCAAGAGGCTCCGCGAGCAGAGTCGGTGAGACTCGTCGTCGTAGGGGGAGACGCCGCCGGCATGTCGGCCGCGTCACAGGCGCGGCGTCGGCTCGGTGCCGACCGGCTCGAGATCATCGCGTTCGAACGTTCCAACTGGGTGAGCTACTCGGCATGTGGCGAGCCTTACCACGTGGCCGGATACGTAGACCCCTTGGAACGACTGGTCGCCCGCACACCCGATCAGTTCGCCGAGATGGACATCGCCGTGAAGATCCGCCACGAGGTCACAGAGATCGACCTTGCGGGACGAACCGTGGCCGTCGCCGACCTCGACCAGGGATCCCGGTCGCAAGTTGGCTTCGATCACCTCATGCTGGGCATGGGGGCCACGGCCATCCGTCCCGGAATCGAAGGGATCGACCTGCCGGGGGTGGTCGAACTTCGGACGCTCGACGACGCCCGCCTGCTCCGCTCCGTCGCCGACGGCGGTCCCGGCGCCGCCGTGATCATCGGAGGCGGATACATTGGGCTCGAGGCCGCCGAGGCGTTCAGGTACCGCGGTTGGGAGGTGACGGTCGTCACCTCCGGCCCGTCGATCCTCGAACGAACCATCGACCCCGACATGGGTCGGACGGTGGTCGATTCCATGTCCGGTATGGGAATCCGTGTCGTGACCGACACGCGCGTGCGGTGCATCAATGGGACCGACCACGTGGTCAGCGTCGGGTGCGAGGACGGCGAAACCCATCCCGCCGATGTCGTAGTCCTGGGTCTCGGCAGCCGCCCCGAGGCGTCCCTCGCCGAAGCGGCCGGAATCCGCCTCGGCGAAACCGGGGCGATCGCCGTCGACGCCAGGCAGCGGACATCCGTTGACGGCGTGTGGGCTGCGGGAGATTGCGCCGAAGCACAGCACCGCGTGACCGGACGGGCCGTCAACCATCACCTGGGCACGATCGCCAACAAGACGGGAAGAGTGGCTGGAATCAACATCGGAGGTGGAGACGCGGAGTTTCCGGGAGTCCTCGGTACCTCCATCACCAAGATCTGCGACATCGAGATCGCAGCCACCGGCTTGAGGCTGTCCGACGCGATCGCATTCGGATTCAACGCCGTCGAAGGCACGGCGCGCGGCACCACGACCGCCGGCTACTGGCCCGCGGCGGCGCCCATCACGATCCGGGCCGTGACCGAACGAGGATCGAGCCGGCTGCTCGGCGCCCAGATCGTGGGTGGACCGGGCTCCGCCAAGCGGATCGACGTGTTCGCCACGGCCATCTGGACGGGGATGACCGCCGGCGATCTGGCGTGGACCGACCTCGCATACGCGCCGCCGTTCTCAGGGGTGTGGGATCTGATCCACATCGCGGCCCGCAAGGCGGACGATGCGGCTCGGTGAGGCTCTCCTACTCGCAGTCCTGACGTCGGCGTGTCTCGAGACCGGGGTGGGGCCGGTGGAGGTTCCCCTCGAGGCTCCGGTCACCCCGGTGACAGACCCCTTCGACAGGACGGGGCTCGAACTGGTCGACGTGATCGTGGTCCGGGCCGACGACGGCGATTCGCTTCGAGTGTTGCTCGAGGGGACCGAGGAACGGGTCCGTTTGCTGGGCATCAACGCCCCCGAGAAGGACGAATGCCTCGGGGATGAGTCCAGGCAGAACCTCGACGCGATGGTGTCCGGCGATGTCGTACTGGGGCTGGAACCGGACTCGAGAGACCAGTTCGGCCGGTTGCTCGCCCACGTCTTCGTCGACGACCTGTACGTCAACGAAGCGCAGGTCTCCGACGGGTTGGCGATTGTCCTGTCGGATGCAAACACCGCACAGGATCGGCTCGTCGCCGCTCAGGAGCGGGCCGAGAGGTCGGCGACTGGACTGTGGTCTGCCGAGGCCTGCGGCGGCGGGGACCTCGTCGACGGAGTCGAGATCGTCCGCATCGAAGCCAATCCGCAGGGACCCGACGAGGAGGCAATGGACCGGGAACTCGTCGAAATCGCCAACCGGGGTACGGATGCTGTCGACCTGAGTGGGTTCGTGCTGCGGGACGAATCCACGGCGAATCGGTTCGTGTTCCCGACGGGATCGGTGGTCCCGGCAGGCGAGACGATCACCGTGGCCAGCGGCTGCGACCCCACCGCCGCCGATTTCGCCTGGTGTGCGGATGACCCCGTTTGGAACAATGGCGGCGATTCGGCCCTACTCCTCGACCCGGCAGGCCGGGTTGTCGACCATCTCGGGTACTGATGTCGAGGTCGACGACCAATCTGGTGTTGGCGCGATTCATCTCACGCTCGGGTGGAGAAGCAGCCTTCTTTGTGGGTATCTGGGGCAAGGCCGCCTTCGAGTTCGAAGCGAACGCACCTCAGCTCGCCGTATTGATGGGTGCGCTTGCCGTGGCATCGCTCATCGGGTCAACGCTTTCGGGGCTGGCAATCGACCGGCTCGGACCGAAGCGCGTCCTGATCGTCGGAGAGATCGCGTTCGTCCCGGTGGCGTTGAGCGCGCTGCTCGCCACCGACATGAGGTCGCTTTCGGTGGTGGCGGGATTCATCGGGTTGGTTGGAGCGCCCGTCTACACGGCGATTGCATCGTTTCCTCCGTTCCTCGCATCGGATGTCAACCGGCTCACGAAGATCAACGCCCACGTCGAGACCGCGGGGATGGCAGCACTCGTCGCCGGAACGGCCATCGGCGCGGCCATCGCCGAGTGGGGTGACCTGGATTGGATCTTCGTATTCGACGCGGCAACTTCGGTGGTGGGCGCCATGCTGGTGCTGCCGATGACGCTGCGGCGAGTCGAGTCCACCTCGGGCGAACATGGGGCGTTCGCCGAGTCGTTGCGTGGCTTTTCGATCGTCTACCGGCACAACCGACTGCGCTTCTACGTCCTGGCGGGAACCGCGGTCTGGATCCTGTTCGGCATGTTCGGCGCTCTCGAACCGCTCTTCTACCGAGACGTTCTCGATGCGACGCCGTCGACCATCGGATGGGTCAACGCGATTCTCGGCGTCGGGCTGATCCTGGGGACGACGGCCGCCTCGCGACTCTCTGAGCCATGGCGGACCGCTCGATTCCTCACGTGGCTTGTATCCGGCATCGGAGTGGCGGCGGTCATCTATGTCGCCACCGATTCCCTCGCGGTCGTCACGGCCGGAGGCTTCCTGTGGGGGCTGTTGATCGGAGTTCTCGCCCCGCTCCTGCGCACACTGATCCATGTGAACACGCCGGAGGGGGCGGTGGGCCGGGTGATGGGCGCCAACCAGGTCCATGCCGACGGCGCCAAGCTGGCACTTCTGGGAGTCGCCCCCATTCTCGCAAACCGGTTCGGCGTTCAGGAAACCCTGGTCGCGTGCGGCGTGGTCCTCATGGCTGCGGCGGCGGCGTTCGTCCCTCATGCTCGGGCGTTGGACAGAACCCGCACGGTTCCAGTGCCGCCCGTCGGGGCTTCGAAGGTTTCGGATGAACCGTTGTCGCCGAATCCATGAGGAACTCCCACCGCTATCTCCGGGTCACTACCATCGGTATCCGACTCACAGATTGGAGAAGACGTGGGACTTGGTGACACCCTCAAGCGCCTGTTCGGAAAGGCCAAGGAAGAGGCCGCGGAGCTTGGCGACAAGGCCGGGACCATGGTCGACAAGGTCAAGGAAGAAGCCGGCGAGGCCTGGGACAAGGTCGAGGGCAAGGCCGGCGATGTGATGGAAACGGTCAAAGACAAGACCGGTGACGCCGTCGACGCTGCCAAAGAAGCAGCCGACAAGACCAAGGACGCCGCCGGCGAAGCCTGGGACAAGGTCGAGGACAAGATCGACGACATCCGGGGTGGCGCCAAGGATGCCGCCGGAGATGCCGCCGACGCAGCCAAAGACACGGCCGGAGACGCGGCCGATACCGCCAAGGACACCGCCGGAGAGGCCGCCGACGCAGCCAAAGACACGGCCGGAGACGCCGCCGACGCAGCCAAAGACGCCGCCGACGGCTCCTGAGCCCACTCGTAGCGTGCAGGAAACGGGTGGCCGGGCCACCCATTTCCTGTGACGACCCATCGCCTGGCGATCGCCTGGCGCGAACCGCGTCGGGTGATCGCCGAAATCCTCTCCGAGCTGACGCCCGGGTCGCATCGTGATCTCGGGGAGCTGATCGTCACCCATAGGGCCGACACCCCCGAGGCCCTGTGGCTCGCCGAGCAACTCCGACATTCGGCTCCTGCGACGATCGCCACGCTGGCCGCCGACATGGACTGGGTCGACCGACTCGCCCTGGAACTGACCGGGTATGACCGCCTGGCTGTGGTGTCGCATGGTCCCGGCACCCGGGCTGTCGTCGCCTCGGTGGTGGCAATGCAATCGGAGCCTCCGATCATCGTGGCACCCAACGCCGTGGTGGCGAGAGGGCTCGGCGACCTTGAGGTAGACATCGAGATCGACGATCCCGGCGCCGCACCGGCCTGTCTCGTTCCCGCGGCCGCCACCTCGCGCGATGCCGTGTGGACGTCTCCTGCGGGCGCCGCGGTGCTGGAGGCCGGGAACCCGCGACCGATGACGGTTGCCGATCCGATCACCGCCCTGGGGTCGTGGGCCGCGGACCGGTATCGCCCGCCGGGGTGGGTGGTCCGCTGCCCGAACCGCGCGTTCTGAGGCCACTCACGGGTCCACTATCGTCGCCCCATCCAAGGACAAGGACGACCCATGTCACGAGTCTCCCGACGGGTGGGCGCCATCGAAGAGTCGGCCACGATGGCAATCAGCAACCGCGCGCGCGAGTTGACGGCATCCGGCCGCGACGTCGTTTCGTACGGCGCCGGCGAACCGGACTTCCCCACACCAGATCACATCGTGGAGGCGGCCGTCGAGGCGTGCCGGGATCCCAAGAACCACAAGTACACGGCCAACGCCGGCCTCGCCGAGTTGCGGGAAGCCGTCGCCGACGTGACACGCCGGGACTCGGGTGTGGCCGTACCGGCGTCGCAGGTCCTCATCACGAATGGCGGCAAACAGGCCGTATATCAGTCGTTTGCGGCAATCGTCGACGATGGCGACGAGGTGCTGATACCGGCTCCGTACTGGGTCACCTACCCCGAGGCCATCAGGCTGGCGGGTGGCGTGCCGGTGACGGTTTCCACGGGCTCCGAGTCCGGCTTCAAGGTCACGGTCGACCAACTCGAAGCAGCCCGCACCGACCGAACCAAACTCCTCGTTTTCGTCTCACCCTCGAACCCCACCGGGGCCGTTTACACCCCTGAAGAGACCGCGGAAATCGGCCGATGGGCGGGCGCACACGGCATATGGGTACTGACAGACGAGATCTACCAACACCTCGTGTACGGAGCCACCCCCTTCACATCGATCGTCTCCGCGGCGCCCGAGTTGGAAGACCGATGGATCATGGTCAACGGCGTCGCCAAGACCTTCGCCATGACGGGTTGGAGGGTCGGGTGGATGATCGGGGCACCCGACGTCATCAAGGCTGCCGGAAACCTCCAATCTCATGCCACCTCGAACGTGGCCAACGTCAGTCAGCGGGCTGCGCTGGCGGCGGTCACCGGGCCGATGGAGCCGGTTGAGACAATGCGCACTGCGTTCGACCGGCGCCGCGAGCTCATGCACTCGATGCTGGACGCCATACCCGGCGTCACCTGCGTGGAACCGACCGGGGCCTTCTACTGCTTCCCGGATTTCCGCGAGCGTCTGGGAACCGAGATCGCCGGTCGACGGATCGAAACCTCGCTCGACCTGTGCGCACTGATCCTCGATGAGGCCGACGCCGCCGCGGTCCCCGGCGAGGCATTTGGAGCCCCCGGATACGCCCGCTTCAGCTACGCCCTCGGTGACGCCGATTTGGTGCGCGGCCTCGAAAGAGTCCAAGATCTCCTCAGCTGAGGGGGCGGGTTCATGCGGGGTGCAACGGTGACCGAGGTCAAAGCGATGATGCTGGTCGAGCCGAGAAGGCTGGCCGCCACGCGACTTTCGCCTCGGAGCGTGTCCACAGGCGCATGGCTCGCAGTCGAGGCCACCGGCCTCTCGGGCGCAGAGGTACAGGCCTGGCGCGGTGACCGCAGCGACCTCGTGTACCCGCTGATTCCCGGTCAGCAGGTCGTAGGCCGGATCGCCGACCATCTCGACGGCGCCATCGACCTCCCCATCGGGACGCGCGTCCTCGTCGAGCCGGTCATCCGCTGCTCGGCGTGTTCCTCCTGCCGCAACGGCCTTGCGTCATGCACATTCCGCCGGCCGCACAACACATACGGCAGCCTTCCCAGCACCGAACCCCCCGGGCTGTGGGGCGGGCTTGCAGAGTGGCTGTACATCGATCCACATGCCCGGCTCCACACCATCAGCGACGACATCCCGGCCGTGGTAGCCACGTTCGGTCACCCGTTGGCACACGCCCACACCTGGGCAGTGGAACTCGGCGG
>JAOUGY010000208.1 GCA_029865445.1 Acidimicrobiia bacterium
CCTTTGCCGGGAGAAGGCTTCGATGAGCGGTCATACACTGCCGTGTACATCAATGGAATGGAGACGGAATGAGGAAGGCTGCATCTCTCGGTGCAATGATTCTGGGAGTCCTGCTGATAATCGGTGGCGCCGCCACGTGGTTCACGGTCGGTGGGACACTCGCTGAGCAGAACATCACGACGTCCGACGACGCGTGCCTGCCCGGCAAGGCTGTGGACGGTCCCTTCACGGCCTACTGCGAGGCCAAGGTGATCGATGCCCACGCACTCGAAGCGACCGGTGGTTTGCGGTACGCGGAGATGGATCGGGAAGACCCGCTTCGTCAAGTGGCCGCAACCTCATCCTTCCTGCAGGCCTCGCTGTTCACGTCGGTCGTCGCCTTCGGTGTCGCCGCCATGGCGGTTGGCATGGGCGTGATCTTCGTGCTGATCGGCCTCGGCATCAGGGACGTGAGCGAAAGAACCGCTTGATCCCATCTCTCTCCCAAGCGGTCGAGCACCGAGGGGCCCCCTGCCGGGGCCCCTCGGTCGTTCACCAGCGTTCCGCGACTTGGCGGTGAACGGAACTCGATCGCCAGTAGCCCTCGTGGCTGCCCAGCAGCGAGTCGGAATGATCCGGGTAGAGGTCGACCACATTGGCGCCGGTGTAGAACGGCGCCACCGGGAACGACAGCACGTCGTGACGGTCCCACAGATTGAGCCACACCGGTGTCGAACCGTCGTGTGCTTTCCTACCCAGACCGAGGCTTCGGGCGTCGAGCGTGCCGTTGCCGGCCAGAATGGCTGCGACCTCCGGGCTCCTCACCATGAGCGCTGCGATCGGTGAGCCGAAGGTGACGATCCTGCGCACCCGCCAGTTGGCCGCGGCTGCCGAGGCGTCGGCCGGGTCGATTCCGAACTCGGACAACTCCTCGGTGTCCCGTTTGTTGGAGAACAGCCAGAAGAGGAAGTCGATGGCGATCAGGGAACCGGCGGAGTGTCCGATCACTGTCAGGTCGGCCGGGTTCTCCGGCCCGACCCGTTCCAGGATGCGCTGCCATACGACCGAACGAACCTCGATCTTGCCTTTTTCCGATACGTAGTAGGTCAGGTCCGCCCACGCCTCGCCAACCAGTTTCCGGACCGGCTCGATCGCCGGAGCAAACACGAGATGGCCGAACGATGTCCGGTCCGGCGGCGTCGCCTTGTCGACCCGGTCGGCGATGACCGCCTGGGCCTTGGCGAGTTTCGCCGTCACCCCTGCCTTGGAGTTCGTGGTTCCCCATTCGACGAGGGCGGCACTCCCGAATGCCGGCAGCCCGCCACGTCCCAGCCGCCCGAGTTCGGCGGACACACCGTTGTGAAACGCCTGATAGTCGTTGCGATGGCTCGTGACCCCGCGAGGCGAGACACCGTGTATGTAGACGAGTTTGTCCATTCGACACCTCCGAACGATTGAGCGCCCTCCGGAGACCAAGATACGCGATCATTCGGGAACACACCGACCGGTCGGTTTGTTTGTGGGGTGTAGGATCCGAACTTCGTCGAAGGAGCCTTAATGCGCAACGCCGTGATCGTGGACGCCGTCCGTACCCCTGTGGCCCGCCGCAACGGCGCCTACAAGGACATCCATCCGGTGGACTTGGCGGCCATACCGCTGAAAGCGCTCATGGACCGCAACAGCCTGGATCCGGGGATCGTCGAAGACGTGATCATGGGGTGCGTCATGCAGACCGGCGAACAGGCCTACAACGTGGGTCGTAATGCCGCTCTCGCCGCCGGGTTCCCCGAGGACGTGGTGGGCACCACGATCGATCGCCAGTGCGGGTCCTCCCAGCAGTCGGCCCACTTCGCCGCTCAGGGGGTCATGGCCGGCGCCTACGACGTCGTCATCGCTGCCGGTGTCGAGTCGATGACTCGGATCCCCATGGGTGTCACCGGTCAACAGGGGCCCGGGAAGCCTTTCGGTCCCCTCATGTTGGAGCGGTACGCGCACGGCCTCGTGCCGCAGGGCATCTCTGCCGAGATGATCGCCGAGAAGTGGGGCATCTCCCGCGAGGAACTGGACACCCTTGCCCTCGAGTCCCATCGGCGTGCCGCACGCGCGACCGAGGAAGGCCGGTTCGACACACAACTCGTACCGGTCGCAACCACGGTCGACGGGACCGCTCAGAAGATCAGACGCGATGAAGGCATTCGCTTCGACACGACCCCGGAGAAGCTGGCCGGACTCCAACCGGCGTTCAAGACCGATGGCGTGGTGACGGCAGGCAACTCTTCGCAGATCTCGGACGGTGCCGCCGCCATCCTCATCATGGGCGAAGAGGTGGCGGAGAAGCTGGGCCTGACGCCGCTCGCCCGATTCCACACCTTCTCGCTGGCCGGCGTCGATCCCGTGATGATGCTGACCGGACCCATACCCGCCACCTCGAAGGCCCTCGACAAGTCGGGCCTCGGTGTAGACGACATCGACCTGTTCGAGGTCAATGAGGCGTTCGCTTCGGTGACCTCGGCCTGGCGGATGGAACACGGTGGTTCCGACCCGATGGCGTTGTGGGAGAAGACGAATGTCAACGGCGGCGCCATCGCGTTGGGGCACCCACTCGGCGCCTCCGGAGCGCGGCTGATGACGACGATGATCCATGAACTCGTGAGGACGGGCGGGAGATACGCCTTGCAGACGATGTGCGAGGGCGGCGGTATGGCCAACGGGACCATCATCGAAAGCCTCGTCTGATTCACCGGCGAACGGTTCGATAGCATGCGCACATGCGTCGATGTTGAACCGAGCCGTTCCTTGCGTTGCTGCTGAGAGGCCTTCCCGCCGTCGCCCGGATCCCGCGCTGGGTGGTGGCTGCACTCGTGCTCCCGTCGATGGTCGACGAGGCGTCCGGATTCCTTCCGGCCGGAACGTTCGAGGCCTTCCGGGCTGATCTCGGGCTCTCGTATACGCAGGCCGGCGTCGTTCTTTCGATGGCTGCGTTCGGTTCGATCGCTGGATCGTTGGTCTCGGTCGCCGCTGATCACGTCAGCCGGCGAGCCCTCGCCGCAGGTGGCGCCCTCGCCCTGGCGGCGTCCATGGCGTGGTTTGGTTTGAGTTCCGGCTTCGGTGGTCTGGTCGTCGCATCGTTCGGGCACGGTTTCGCCGCCACCGTCATGATCGACGCCACCACGGTGGCCCTCGCCGATGCGGTGGAAGAGCACGAGCTTCGACCGTTCCTGGCCCGCTCGAATCTCTTCGGTGTGATCGGTGATCTCTCAGGCCCGATCCTGCTTGGCGTGGTTGTTTCTGCAGGCTTGAGTTGGCGCGTTGCCTTCCTCGTGGTGGCCGCCGGGGTGGCCCTGTTCGCAGCCGTCCTCGCCGGCGCGCCCCTCCCGCCGCCTGAATCCGGTGGGTCACCGCTCGGTGTCGTCCGTGATGTGATTCGTGACGGACGGGTGTGGCTCATCGCTGCGCTGTCGTTGCTGGCGGTGCCCTTTGATGAGCCGTTCCTCGGATTCCTGCTGGCGTTGGGGGAGGAGGTGCGTGGGCTCGGTCCCATCGCCTTGACCGTGCTGGCTCTCGTGTCGGTGGGCGGCGGACTCGCTGCCTACACCGTGATCGAGTCCCGGATGCGTTCTATCGGTGACGCCGTCACCATGGGTGCCGGTGGCGCGTTGATGGCTGCCGGTGCCGCGTTCGCGGGTCTGGTCGGCTGGCCGGGAGCTCCGTTTGTCGGAGGTGCGCTGGTCGGTGTCGGTCTAGCCCTTGCGTGGTTGGCGCTCGAGCACCGGATGCTGACTCTTCGCCCTGGACAGGAAGGCACCACGCGGGCGGTGGTGGGGGCGGTCGAGTCCATCGGGTTTCTGATCCCCGTGGTCGTGGGGGCGATCGTCGACCGGCTTGGTCTCGGTGTGGGGCTGGCGGCGCACGGAGTGTTCGCGGTTCTCATCGTGTTCGGCGCCATGTCGCTCCGCAACCGGCCCGCCGATAACGTGGCACCGTGACGTTGTTCAATGTGATCGTCGCCGTCGTCATCGGCGTGGCCATCTGGCGCATCAGCATGTACTTCCTGCGCATCCTCGCCACGCCCCCTCCCGAGGTCGATCCGGACGACGTGGTCCCGACCAGACAGGACTACAAGTGCACCATTTGTGGGACCGAGGTCACGATGACCGTTCAGAACGTCACAGAAGATGCGGCCCCCCGCCACTGTCGCGAGGACATGGTGCCCGTCTGGCGTCCATGAGTCCTCGAAACTCCTCCACACCTCTCGGAACTCGGAAGGTAACCTGAATGCGTCGAGCTGTGGAGAAAGCTTGAGGAGAACGTCCTGATCGCCCGCACCTGAGGGTGCGAACTTGCCGGCCGGGCAGTCATGCCCCGATCGAGGACGTCTCATGCCATCCATCCACTTCGAATCCGTCTCGTTTTCCTACACGACCGCCCACCAGGTTCTGGTTGACGCGTCGTTTCACCTCGGTCCTGGTTGGACCGGTCTCGTCGGCGCCAACGGAGAGGGCAAGACGACCCTGCTGCAGTTGACGGCCGGTCTCCTCAGACCACAGTCCGGGTCGGTTTCGGTGAACGGTCACCTGTTGTTGTGCAGTCAGACGGTGGATCGCCCGGATGACGGTGTGGAGGCGTTCGCCGAATCGTGGGAACCGGCGGCGTTCGTGTTGCGGGGACGGCTGGCCCTCGAACCGGAGGATCTCGCGAGGTGGGACACGCTGTCCCCGGGTGAGCGGCGTCGCTGGCAGATCGGAGCGGCGCTTCACGCAGAACCGGACGTACTCCTCGTCGACGAACCCACCAACCACCTCGACTCGGAAGGAAGGGACAGACTCGCCGATGCCCTGTCGATGTTCAGAGGTGTCGGCCTGGTGATCTCCCACGATCGCGATCTCCTGGATTCTTTGACCACGGCGACGTTGCGAGTGCGCTCCGGGACCGTGGATCTGATCTCTGCTCCGTACTCGACGGCATCCGACGAGTGGGCCGAGATGGACCGGCTTTTGGTCGAGGAACGCGAGGGCCTGAAGAAGGCGGTCGCGGCCGCCGAGAACCGAGTCTCCCAACAGCGAGGGCGCATCGAACGAGACGACGCCGCCTTCACCAAAACCATGATGGGCGCCAAGGCCAAGGATCACGATCTCCACTCGACGGCCCGCAAGAAGAAGCACGCGTCGGGACTGGCAGCCGCCTCGAAACGTCTCACCCGGGACGAGGCGACGCGTCGGCGTCTCGAGGAGAAGCTCGAGGGCGTCCGCGTGTCGAAGGAACTGGGAGGCTCGGTCGCCTTCAAAGGATCGATGGCGCCACGCCGATCCCTGGTGGCGTGGGACGGCGAGTTGCGGGTCGGTGAACGTGTCCTCGTTCCTCACCTACGGATGGACGTCGAACGGGACGCACGAATTCACGTCGCCGGACCCAACGGAGCCGGAAAGTCGACGCTGCTCGATTCGCTGGCCTCCCGATGGGATCTCCCGTCCGATCGACTCCTCCACTTGCGCCAGGAGTTTGGCGACGACGGTGGCGCCGAACTGAAGGCTCGGGTGCTGGCGATGGCGCCCGCGCTTCGAGGGAGGACCCTGCAACTCGTCGCCCGCCTGGGGACCGACCCCGACGTTCTGTTGCAGAGCGAAAAGCCGTCTCCGGGGGAGACCCGGAAGCTCGCCATGGCATTGGCGCTGGCCAGGGAGGTGTGGTGTCTCTTGCTCGACGAACCCACCAATCACCTGGATCTCCCGACGGTGGAACGATTGGAGGCAGCCCTCGTGGAGTACCCGGGGGCGGTGGTCGTGGTGTCGCACGATTCGCGCTTCGCCGCTGCGGTCACCTCGACGCGGATCGATCTCGGGTGACGAATACCACACGTGTAGTTCTCCACGGTCTTGTCCACAGGTGTGGAGAATGACAAACGTGTGATTTCCCGAAAACGACGTGGGGAAGAGAGCGTCGCTCCAGTGGGATGTCGACGTTCAGCGGTAGTTGGTGGTCATGAGGAATCCGACCGCGATCAGACCGAGGCCTGCCAGCGTGACCCACTGGTCCATCGAGAACACGAATCTGGCGACCACCATCACGACGCCGATGGCCATCAGCGCCGTCATCGTCACCACGTACCACGTGGGTGATGGCGGCTGCGTCTTGGCGTCCTGACGGCTCAAGTCACGGGACTTGGTGGGGCCTGTATTTCGGGGTTTGCGACGTTTTGACTCTGGCATGAGGAGGGGGAATCGGCCAGCCCAGGCTATCAGGGATTTCCAGGCCGGTAACCTCTGGAGCCGATGTCTCTTCGCGTCCTCGTCATCGACAACTACGACTCCTTCACCTACAACCTGGTCCAGTACCTGGGTGAGTTGGGGGCGGAGCCGGTTGTAGCCCGGAACGACGCCCTCCCGCCGTCGGAAGGAGCAGCCCTGGCCCCCGACCGGCTCCTCATCTCTCCCGGGCCTGGTCGACCCGAAGACGCCGGATTCTCGGTCGAGTACGTGCGCACGCTGGGCACCGAGATCCCCACGCTCGGCGTCTGTCTGGGACATCAAGCAATCGCCTACGCCTTCGGCGGCAAGGTCGACCTCGCCCCGGAACCGAAACACGGAAAGACTTCGACCGTCCGCCACGACGACCGCGGCGTGTTCTCAGGCCTCGAAAACCCGTTCACGGCCACCCGTTACCACTCACTCGCCGCCGTCCACCTGCCTCCAGAACTCGAGGCGTGCGCCTGGAGC
>JAOUGY010000520.1 GCA_029865445.1 Acidimicrobiia bacterium
GCCGTCGGCTCCGGCTGATCAGCTCGGCCGGGTGGCGAGCGAAGCGAGCGCCTCCTGTACCACCGGATAGACGGTTTCGGCCCACACCAGGTGCCCGGCGGGACTGGGGTGGAAGAGATCGGGTGAGAACATGGCCGGTTCGCGGAACGCCTGCGCCGACCAGCCCCAGTGATCGGCCTTCCAGGCACCGTTCCGCTCGGCGACCCGAGCGTGCACCCGGTCGGCGATCCGCCCTGACAGCGAAACGATCTTGGTGAGCGGCGGTGGCACTCTGGGAACGGTCCCGATGTCACCGACACCCATGAGGACGACGGCGCCCGACACGACCTTCATGGCTGCGACGATCGCTTCGAGATTCCGTTCGAACACGGGCACCGGGACCGCCCTCAGGACGTCGTTCCCTCCCACCGAGATGAAGGTGAGATGTGGCGAGTGTTCGAGCGCCAGTGGAACCTGGGTCCTGAGGACTTCCGAGGATCGAGCCCCCCCGACCGCGTAGCTGCGGAGGCGGACATGGTGCTGATCGGACAGGTAGCGGGCGATCCGACGGACGAACAGATCGTCGGGGTTCTGAACGCCCGGGCCGGTGACCGTGCTGTCACCGAGCACGACGATCTCCAGCCCCGGGAGATCGGGGTCACCGAACGTGCCGCTCGGGTCGAGCCCTTCGAAGCTGGGCAGGCGGCGGCGCGCGGCGTAATACGCCTCGCCGGCCAGCACCGCCATCCCGGCGAACGTGGTCCCTACGATCCGCTTCGGTTCCATGGCCTCTCGAGGATATCGCACCCTTCGCCACATCGTGAGGTGCGCTCGGGGTGGCCGTCGGGTGTGTCAGGGGCGCCAGAGGTGGACGGGGCGGGTGACGTCGGTCGAGAACGGAAGCGACACGTCCGCGCCGGTCGCCGCCGACTGGTAGGCGGCGAGCACGATCTCGAGCGTCGCCTTGCCATCTGCCCCCGTCTCCTCGGGTTTGGCTTTGCCTTCGATCACGTCGACGAAGTGGGCGAACTGTTGGGGCCAGCCCCACTGCCAGGCCTCGGCAAATGAGACATGGGACCATCCACGGGTGTCGCCGGCCTTCTCGGCTGCATAGCCGAAGCCCTGGTCGGAGTGAACCAGCATGGAACCGCCGCGGGCGAGGTCCGCAACCACTGAGCCTCCATCGCCGACCACCTCCAGGCGCTCGTCGATACCACCAGACACCGCCCACGACCCTTCGATGGTGGCGAGCGTTCCGTCGGCGAAACGCAAGCTCACGACGGCGTGGTCCTCGACGGCTTCGTCGACGTGGCGGAAGTTGCCCAAACGAGCGAACACGGACTCGACGGGGGTCTTGTCGAGCAACCATCTGGTCAGTTCGATGCCGTGGCAGGCCATGTCGAGGAGGGCACCTCCGCCCGAGACGTCAGGGTCGTAGAACCACCGTGAGTGGGGCCCGTCGTGGCGCTCCCGGTGCGAGATCGAGAACACCTTGCCGAATGCTCCCTCGGCGATCAGCTGTTTGACCCGGCGATACCGGGGAGCGAAGCACAACTCCTCACCGTAGAGGAGATGGACTCCGGCCTCCGCGCAAGCGCTGATCATCCGGTCGGCGTCGGCGAGGTTCTGCGCCAGTGGTTTGTCGCAGATGACATGCGCCCCGGCGCGGGCGGCGGCCACGGCCGCATCGGCGTGAAACTTGTTGGGGATCGCCAGGCTGACGACGTCGAGTCTCTCGGATTCGAGCATCGCTTCGACGCTGGGATAGGCGGCAGCCCCGAAGTTGCCGGCCAGTGCCGCGGCGTTCGAGGGCGAGGCGACGGCGGCGATCTCCACCCTGCCCGTTGCCTGAAGCGATTCGGCATGCAGGCTTCCGGCGAAGCGGGACCCCACGACCCCTGCGCGAATCATGGCTGCTCCTTCGGTAACGCCGACACGGCCGTCCACAGCCGGTCGGCGACGGACTCGTCGACGGTGGTCATGTCGATGATCGAATAGTCGAGGCCTTCACGACGTACGTAGGTTGGGAGGTCGACTATGGATCGGGTGAAGGCCTCGTGAACTATTCCGAGATCGGCCGGGTTCGCTCGGGCTTTGGCGCGTGTGATGATCGACGTCGCCCGGTCGGCGCCATGGCCCTGAAGCGTGGCCATGGCCACCACACACA
>JAOUGY010000209.1 GCA_029865445.1 Acidimicrobiia bacterium
TCGATGGTGAAGGCGTTCATGGGTGAATTGACGAACCGGGTGCTGTACGACTGCGTTCAATTCCACGGAGGGATGGGATACATATCCGAGACCGCAGTCGAACGAATGTATCGCGATGCTCGGATCCACTCGATTGGCGGTGGCGCCACCGAGGTGATGCTGGAAGAGATCGCAAAACGACTGTGATCAGCCTGGTCTCATACCGGAGCCCGGTCTGCCCACTCCATCTTCGAACGTATTGGTGAGGGCCTCGCCGGGTCGCAGGGCATGGTGGTTGACCTGTCCTTTGTGAGCGGCTCGTCGGGTCTGCCCCGGTTCGCACCTGTCATCGAAGCCTTTTACGGGGAATTCTGAGCGACGCGGGCATTGGCCGCTGTTCGTTCGGCGGGCTCCAACTCGTGATAAGACATCTCGATTGCGCTCCACAGGGACTTCGACATCGGGTAGTAGAGGAGCGGTGTCACCCCGGCCACGGAGACCGTAGCGACCAGGAGCCCGGTCCACGGAACGTTCGGCCAGAATGCCACCCACCCACCGACGAAGACGGCCAGCAGAGACGCGAAGCTCAAGATCGTGTTGATGATCATGGCTCCGACCCAGAATCCGTGCTCCCGTTCGAACCGGAACCCGCAGGCGGGGCAGTTCTCGGCCATTCTCAGCCAGGTCTCGAACGACGGTCCGTTGCCACAGCGCGGGCAACGCCGGCGCAGCGCACGACCCACCAGGGTCCAGAATCCGGCAGCAGGGTCGCGCATTCGGTCACCGTAGCGGGCCACGCTTCGAATTCGGCTACGTTGTCCGGGACCGCGTGCCCGGAGGTCGGTTGTGGCGGACATGCATGCGCTTCGGCGTGAATACGAGACTGCCGGTTTGGATGTCGGCGACGTCGATCCCGACCCGCTCGTGCAGTTTCAGCGGTGGCTCGACGACGCCATCGGGGCCCAGGTGCCCGAACCGAACGCGTTCGTATTGGCGACCGCCACGCCGCAGGGATTCCCGGCGGCGAGGGCGATTCTTCTCAAGTCGGTGGATGACCGAGGTTTCGTCTTCTTCACCAACTACGAGAGCCGGAAGGGTGAGGAGATCGAGGAGAACCCTCGGGCCGCGATGTGCTTTCTGTGGCTGCCGCTCCACCGTCAGGTGAGAGTCGAAGGTCGGGTCGATCGGGTCCCCACCGAAGAGTCCGACGAGTACTTCGCCGTGCGACCGGTGGGGGCCCGGATCGGCGCCCACGCTTCCCCGCAGAGCCGGGAGATCCCAAACCGGCGCTGGTTGGAGCAACGGGTCGACGAAGAGTTGGCGCGACACGGCGAGGCCGACATTCCACGGCCGGAGCATTGGGGAGGGTTCCGGCTCACTCCGTCGATGGTCGAGTTCTGGCAGGGTCGTCCGTCCCGGCTTCACGACCGGGTCGCATACCGGAGATCCGACTCCTCCTGGACCCGGGTCAGGCTGGCTCCGTGAACACGGTTGTCAACCGATGGACCGACTGACGTACACTCGCCGCCGTGCGTCTTCACATCTTGGGCTCGAACGGGACCTATCCGACGCCGGGACGCCCGGCATCCGGATACGCCGTGCAGGAAGGTGAGACGGTCATCTGGATGGATGCCGGACCGGGAACGTTCGTTGCCCTCTGGGACACTTTCAGCCTCGACACGGTGTCGGCGGTCATCATTTCGCACGAACACGCGGACCACTGCTCCGACCTGCTCTCGGCGTATCACGCGCTTGCGCACGGCCCGTTTCGCCGGCCCCCGCTGACCGTGTACTGCCCGTCGCCGGTGGCGGATCGAATCGCCGGGTTTGTCCGAGCCGGTGAGGGCCATGCGCTCGGGTCGGTGTTCGACTTCCGACCGGTCGGCGGCGGCGACGTCGTGGACATCGGGAACTTCGAGGTCCGGTTCACGGAGATGGACCACTCGGTGCCAACGGTGGGTTCGCGGATTCAGGGTGAGCACCGGACACTCGTCTACTCGGGCGATACCGGCGACGGCGGCGACTGGCGCGGGTTGGTCTCGGAGGCCGATCTGTTCCTCTGCGAGGCCACCTATCAGGGTGACCCGAGCGTCTACGAGTACACCCAGCATCTGACAGCGGCCCAGGCGGGGCGGATCGCCCGCGAGCAGGGAGCACATCGTCTGATGCTGACCCATGTCCCAGCCCATGTCGACGCGGCCGTGTCGGTGGGTGAAGCGGAGACCGTGTTCGACCGTCCGGTCGCATTGGCGGTTCCCGGCACGGTCCACGACCTATGAGGTGATGTATGCCACGTGACAGAGCGCCCGACGAGTTGCGGCCCGTGCGACTCCATCTCGGATACACCCAGGCCACTCCGGGCTCGGTGTTGATCGAGATGGGTCGGACGCGGGTGTTGTGCACGGCATCGGTCGACGAGGATCAGCCCCGGTGGTTGCGGGACTCCGGGAAAGGGTGGGTGACCGCCGAGTACGCCATGCTTCCCGGTTCGTCATCCGAGCGAATCCGCCGTGACTCCTACACCAAAGGGCGACAGCAAGAGATCTCCAGACTCATCGGTCGCGCCCTCCGGGCGGCGGTCGACCTGAAGGCTCTGAACGAGAGGGTCATCAGAGTGGACTGTGACGTGATCGAGGCCGATGGCGGTACCCGGACCGCGGCCATCACGGGCGCCTGGGTGGCGCTGTGGGACGCGTGCCAGTGGGGGCTCGATCGGTCTTTCTTCGCCCGCAACCCCATCGTGGACCACGTGGCGGCGACCTCGGTTGGAATCGTGGACGGGGTCACACTGCTCGACCTCGAGTACGAGAGCGATGCCGCCGCCGAGGTCGACATGAACGTCGTCATGTCGGGCAGTGGTGGGCTGATCGAGGTCCAGGGCACGGCCGAAGGCTCGGTGTTCGATCGCGCCGACCTGGATCGAATGCTCGACCTGGCGGGGGCGGGTATCGGCGAGCTCATCGACATGCAGAAGCAGGCAACAGAGTGATCGATCGCCTCGTCGTCGCCTCCAAGAACCGCGACAAGATCGAGGAAATGGAAGATGTGCTCGTCGCAACGGGGGTCGTGGGGGAGATCGTTCGCGGCCTGGACTGGCCCGATGTCGACGAGACCGAGCCGACTCTGGAGGGCAACGCCCTCCTGAAGGCGAAGGCCGTGGAGCGCGCGACCGGTTTGTGTGCGGTGGCCGACGACACCGGCCTCGAGGTTCTGGCCCTGGGCGGAGCACCTGGCGTGTACACGGCACGGTACGCCGGCCCAGAAGCGACGTACGACGACAACGTCACGAAGCTGTTGGACGAGATGAGCGGGTTCGACGATCGCCGAGCCCGATTTCGTACCGCCGTGGCGCTAGTGGGTGGCGGGTATCCGGACTTGGTTGTCGAAGGATCCATCGACGGTGTGATCTCCCGACAACGGCGCGGGGCAGGGGGATTCGGCTACGACCCCGTCTTCGAGGTCGACGGGGAAACGTTCGCGGAGATGGGGGTCGCGAGGAAGAATGTGCTCTCGCACCGCGCCCGGGCGATCCGAGCGCTGGTCGAGGCGCTCAGTCGTCGAACAGATCCTTGATCCGCTCCCAGATTCCGGCATCGTCTTCGATGACTTCCCGGCGGTATTCCGCCCACAGCTGATGCTCCTGGACGCTCCGGCCTTCGGGGTTTTTAATGCGATACCAGTCGCCCGCCGCCGCCCACTTGATCTTCTGGTTGTGATACGAGCGGATTCCGGGTTGGGTGAGGGCTGTGTGGGCCTCGGCGAGTCGTTCTGACAGTTCCAGGTTTCCTTCGGCTCGCGCCGCCGTGTCGAGTCGGACGAACGCTTCTTCCACCGCTGCGGTGTCGGCGCCCAAGGGGAGGTGCAGCCGGGTGTAGTAGTTGTCGTCGACGGTGACGTCGTCCATGCGGATTCCAGTCATGATGATCGGTAGTGCGCACGACGGGAATCGAACCCGCACTCACACCGGCTGGTGTCGCCGGCTGCCCGCCACGGGCTCCGTGCGTCTTGGTACCTGTCGGCAGGCCGGGGAGACGCTCAAGGGCCGGCGTCGTGCGCGGTGAGCGGTGGGCGGTGCGCGGTGCGCCAGAAGGCCGGACCGGCGTCTGTTCCGGCCGGCGTCTTCCGGGGTTCGTCATGATCTGGGGGGTTGCGTGGGTCGGGCCGGAAGTCCGGCTGGAGTTTGCCTGCGGTAGCCCGGCCGGACCGGCGTCTGTTCCGGCCTGCGTCTTTCCGTGATCGTCGTTGGGCGGGGGGTTGCGTGGGTCGGGCCGGAAGTCCGGCTGGAGTTTGCCTGCGGTGGCCCGGCCGGACCGGCGTCTGTTCCGGCCTGCGTCTTCCGGGGTTCGTCATGATCCGGGGGGTTGCAAGGGTCGGGCCGGAAGTCCGGCCGCGATATCACTGTGCGGGCGAGAGGACTCGAACCTCCACGGGGGTTGCCCACCAGATCCTAAGTCTGGCGCGTCTACCAATTCCGCCACACCCGCGCGATTCGAAGGAAACCGAACCAGCGAGGGCCCGGTGCTTCGAGGGGTGGGTCGCCCGGGACTCGAACCCGGAACCTGCAGATTAAGAGTCTGTTGCTCTGCCAATTGAGCTAGCGACCCGTCGGGGAGCATAGTCGCGAGACCAGAGGTCCTTTTCTCGGATCGCCTCGATCCAGCCCATCACCCGATGCAAGCCGTCGGTCGACCGTCGGACCCGTATCTGACACACTCCGTGGGCCAGGTGGTTCTTTCTGTGGCCTGTCCCCTCCGGCTTGATGTAGCTCGCCACAAAACCGTGCGCGTCGAGGCCGGTTTGATCGATCCAGTATTCGCGGGCCGCCGGTTCGTCGTTGCCGGCGTGGAGCACGACGCGGATCGAGAATCGCGGCTGCTGCATGACGTATGCGCCGACCCAGCCCAGGAACATCCTGATCAATGCAGGGTCGGAGTTCGCGAGGGCGAGACGATTCTCGGTCTTCGAGCCCTCTGCCCAGTAGAGCAGGAGGCCTGCCACCCACGCTGGGTGTGAGGCGAGGTCGAGGGCCTCGACGCGGGCGGTCTCTCTCAGTCGGGCGATCTCCGCACGGCGTCGGTGTTGGGTGTCCCGGGGCGTTCCGGCTTGGCTTCCCGTCCGTTCGGCGATGGCCCGATGCTGTTCTTCGGTCAGCTCGATGTCCCGGCACCATCGGGAGACGGTGGCTTTGGCGACAGGGATGTGGTGCATGATCTCCCGGTATGACAGGCCATGCCTTCGAAGGTCGCGGCCCAGTTCGGCGCGTTCCCACTGGGAAAGGGTGTGGAGGATCGCCACCCGGCCGGTGAGGTGGGATGGAATGTTCACCACCGTACCGTACGGTCGCAATGTGACAGATTGTCGGGATGGCCGGATTTGAACCGGCGACCCCCTGGTCCCAAACCAGGTGCGCTACCAAGCTGCGCCACATCCCGTGAGATCCCGCGTGAGCGTTCAGGCTACCCGGCCGTGCCATGTGGCCCGGCTTCAATTGATGGAGCGTTCCGGGTAACCTCTTGCTCGCACGCGGGTGTAGCTCAATGGTAGAGCCCCAGCCTTCCAAGCTGGTCGTGAGGGTTCGATTCCCTTCACCCGCTCTCGACTGCCGCCTGGCCGACACAGGCCGGGCCTGCCGGCCGCTTCCCTCCCCGTTTTCGGGTTCGGATCGCGGCGGCGGTCGTTCTAGACTCATCTGCCGGTCGGTCCGTCCTCGTGGACGCCCCCGTAGCTCAGGGGACAGAGCAGGAGCCTTCTAAGCTCTTGGTCGGGGGTTCGAATCCCTCCGGGGGCACCGAACCAGCACCGGTCGCACGGACGATTCGTGTGAACCGGCAGACGAGAAACACATGGTGGCCGTAGCTCAGCCCGGTTAGAGCGCCAGGTTGTGGCCCTGGAGGTCGGGGGTTCAAGTCCCCTCGGTCACCCCGACGCCCGGGAGGCATCGCGCCTCCCGGGCGTTCATACGAGCGACATGAGCATGCACCTGAACATGCGTCCGGAAACGAACCCTTGGAGAGGAACGCAGTGAGCGTGAACGTCGTAGATGCCGGCCCATTCGAGCGGGTCGTCGAGTTTTCGGTCTCTGAAGCGGAGATCGAATCCGCCAAGGGAGCGGCTGCCCGCAAACTGTCGCGAGACCTGAAGATCAGAGGGTTCCGCCCGGGCAAGGCGCCCAGGCCGATCGTCGAGGCGACCGTCGGCAGCGAGCGCCTTCGAGCCGAGGCCATCGATGAGATTCTCCCGGACAAGCTGGGAGATGTCCTCGATGAACTCGACATCGACCCCGCCGTCACCCCGGAATTGCAGTCCGTCGACGAGGCCACCGACGGCATCGACGTGAAGGTCAAGGTGACCTTGTGGCCGGAGTTGGACGTCGTGCCCGCCCACGAAGGTCGGTCGGTCCAGGTCGGAAATGTCGAAGTGACGGATGCCGAGATCACCGAGCAGATCGACCGGATCAGGGAGCAGTTCGCCGAGTTGGGTGATGTGGATCGGCCTGCCGTCGAGGGCGATTTCGTCACGATCGACATCTCGGCGACCAGCGGTGGGGAAGACGTTCCCGAGGCCAAGGCCGATCAGATCATGTACGAGGTGGGCTCCTCCGGCTTCATCGAGGGAATCGATGAACGGCTGGTAGGCGCCGAGAAGGGCGCCACCCTTCAGTTCGACGGCACGCTCCCGTCGGGTTTCGGCGAG
>JAOUGY010000521.1 GCA_029865445.1 Acidimicrobiia bacterium
ATCGGTGTCGTAGCCCTGTGCGCGCCGGAACGCCTGGAGAGCGGCCACGATGCGGAGAACGACGGCAGGCTCGAACCACTCATCGGGCCGGGAGCAGCTGACTCGAAGCATCCGGCACGTCGTGATGGCACGCTCCAGGGTCCTCCCGAGGATGAGGAATGCGTACCCCTCGTCCCGCGGCATCGACTCGGCAACGACACCGCTGAGGGCCTGGCATCCCCTTCGCACCGAGGCGAGAAGATCGAAGGGCTCTTGTGCCGTCAACCCGCCACTCGACACGAGCATGAGGTGCAGCCTGTTCACCTCTTCCCACAACTCGACCGGAATTCGATCACGCACGGTCCGGATGTTCTCTCGCATCTGCGCCACCGTCTGAGAGACCGACCCGGGGTTGTGCTGATCCTCGAACAAGAAATGGGCGACTGCCGCCGAATCGGGCGCACCGGTGTGGAGACCCTCCAGACCGAGCATCTCGATGAGGTACACCCACTCGGATTGCTCGCGCACCACCGGGAGGTGCATGACCGACTGCATGACGACGCCGAGCGCCCGGGCCGTCGTCTCACTCCGCTCGATCTGACGTCCCGCCCAGAACAGCGCCTCTGCGTGCCGTGCCAGGATCACTGGGTATCGGTCCCGTCGAGCACCCAGGTGTCCTTCGAGCCACCACCTTGCGAGGAGTTCACGATGAGCGACCCCTCTCGCATCGCCACTCGGGTCAGTCCACCGGGGAACACTCGAGTGCGTTCCCCGGTGAGCACGAACGGCCGCAAGTCGAGGTGGCGGGGGGCCAGGCGGTCTCCCGCCAGCGAGGGCAGGGTGGACAGATGGACGAGCTCCTGCACGATCCACCCTCGATGGTCGGCTTCGATCGCCTTCCTGGCGGCTTCGAGTTCCTCGTCTGACGCGTGTGGACCGATGACGATCCCATAGCCCCCGGACTCGGCCACGGGTTTCACCACGTACTCGTCGAGGTGTTGCAGACACTGCTCGCGCTGGTCGTCGTCCCACATGACGAAGGTCGGGACGTTGGCAAGAACCGGGTCCTCACTCAGGTAGTAGCGGATCAGATCCGGGACGTAGGCGTAAAAGGCTTTGTCGTCGGCCACTCCGTTGCCCAGGGCATTGCAGATAGTGACGGTGCCGGCGCGGGCGGCGCCGAGAAGGCCGGACACCCCCAGGGTGGAATCCGGCCGGAACGAGACCGGATCGAGAAAGGCATCCCCGATACGCCGGTAGATCACGTCGACCGGCGACAGCCCGCCGACCGTCCGGGCATACACGACGTGATCGTCGACCACGAGATCGCGTCCTTCGACCAGTTCCACGCCCATCGCCCGAGCCAGGAATGCGTGCTCGAAGTAGGCGGAGTTGTACACACCCGGGGTGAGGATCACGATGTTGGGATCATCTCCCGCCGAGGCGGGGGCGACTTCCTCCAGGGTCGACCTCAGGAGCTGGCCGTACTGCTCGACGGGGCGCACCGAGTGGTTGGCGAACAACCCCGGAAACGCCCGGCTCATGGCACTGCGGTTCTCGATGACATAACTGATCCCGCTCGGGTTCCGCAGATTGTCTTCCAGAACCGAATACCGGCCGTCCGCCCCCCGAACCACGTCGATTCCAGCGATCATGCACCGGGATCCGAAAGGGACGTCGATGCCGAATGCGTTGCGTTCGAACCCCTGCGACGAGGTCACAACCCATCGCGGAACCACGCCGTCATGGAGGGCGGCCTGCTCCCCGCTGTAGAGGTCGTCGAGAAACCTGTTGAGCGCACCCACCCGTTGCGCCAGGCCCCTTTCGAGCATGGCCCATTCGGCGGCCGTGATCACCCGTGGGAACAGGTCCATCGGCCAGGTCCGTTCCACACCCTCGTCGTCAGAGTAGACGGTGAACGTAATGCCTTGACGTCTGAACTCGTCGGCGACCAGACCTTCGATTCTGCGCAGGTCCTCGGTGGTCAGAGCAGCGAACCGGGCGGTGATGTAGCGGTACGCCTCTCTCGCTACGCCCTCCACGGTCACGGCCTCGTCGAAACCGGAGCCGGGGTCGTACCCGGCGAGGAGGCCATTCATGCCGCGACCTTAGCGAGCGGCCTCCCCGAAGGTCTGGCGCCCCCCGGGCAACAAGTCAGGTTCA
>JAOUGY010000210.1 GCA_029865445.1 Acidimicrobiia bacterium
CCTGCTCGTTGAATACGCCCACGAGATCGTTCGCACCCGGCTTCAAGGCCCATCTCCGGGCGTACTCGGCGCCGTCCAGGAACGGTTGCAGCTCGGGTCGGGGGCTGAGCCAGTCATCGGATATCGAAGCCCGCGCCGGCATGACGTTGAACGCGCTGGTCCACGCAAGGGCGCCCTTGGCGTCGGTCAAATAGTTGACCAATGCCCAGGATGCATCCGGGTTGGCGGCGTTCTGGGGGACGCCGTAACAGACCGTGAACGCGAACGTACCGGGGCCTGCAGGTCCAACCGGGAGCTCGGCCACGGCGAATTGCTTGTCCGGGAAGGTGTCCTGGAGGTACCCGACGATCCAGTTGCCCTCGATCGTCATCGCTGCCTTGCCCTGGCCGAATGCCTCACCCGCCCATCCGGCGTCAACCGACTGCGGCTTGATCGCGGCGCCACTCGCGTAGAGATCCGCGACGAACTGGAGAGACTCTCGTGCCTGGTCGTTGTCGAGTGCGACCTCCGTCACAGCGTCATCGGTCAAGGCGACGCCATTTTGGAACAGGAAGACACCCCATCGCGGGTACTCGACACCCATAGCGAGTCCTGCCTGTCCGGTCCCTGCCGCTATCTCCTCGACCGTGCCGGTGGTGAGTGTCGCGGCGGCCACCGACAACTCCTCCCACGTCGTGGGGACCGCCACCCCGGCATCCTCCAGGGCAGCCGGGTCGTACACCAACGCGAGCGTCGAGAAGTCCTTCGGCGGACAGAACCATGTTCCGTCGAACGTGAAGGCATCCCGCAACGCCGGGTAGATGTCCGACGGGTCATCGACGGCTCCGTCCGGGATAGGAGCGAGGATCCCTTCGCTGGCCAGGTCCGGAAGCTTGAAGCTGTCGACGTAGAACACGTCGGGTGGCTCCCCGCCGGCTAGCGCCGCCTGGAGAGTCGCGTCATACTCTGCCTGGGGTTGGAACTCGGCCGCAGCGCCCGTCTCTTCGTTGAACGAAGCGACGAGATCCGAGAGTGCTTGATTCTCTGCGTCGGACGATGACCAACCCCACAGTTTCAACGCGGCCCCTTCGAGTGCGCCCGTCGCCACCGTGGTGGCGGTGTCGGACAGCGTCGTAGTGGTCTGGTTCGGCTCGGGGGATGTGGTTTGATCGGTTGCCTGGGTGGTGGCGGAGCCATCGCCGCCACTACAAGCGGCCACCAGCATGGCGAATGCCGCCATGGCCGGAAGCCATCGTTGTGTTCTCATGACGTTTCCTTTCTCTCGATGGGGCCGGGCGCCCCGTTCGCGTGCGTCACCTCCGCCTCATGGATTTGCCCACCGTGACGGAAGCTCAGCGCCATCGATCGCCAGTGCGCCGGTAGCCGGCCGGACACGACCGGCCTGCCGGCTTCCAGCCGCAGCCCTGCAAAACCCCAGAGAGCGGTCAGGAGGAGCCCGCCCTGGCAAGCGGTATGGACTCCGTCATGCCCGTTGCCCATGGAATCCTTCAGGTCGATGGCGGCGGCACCCATGAACATCGAATAGGCGAGGTCCGGCTGGTTCATCTGCGCCGCAAGCAGTGCGTGGAACGACAGCGACAATGACGAACCGTGATCGACCTTCGGTTCGTAGTAGGCCCAGTTCGGGGCCCGGCGCGTCGTGTTCGCGGCCTCGTCTGGGAGGAGGGCCATGGCCATCAACACGTCCGCCTGCTTGATGACGGCCGTCCGCTGCAGCCTTTCCTCCCCGAGCAGGTCGTAGAGAGCGCGGACCCGCGGCTCGAAGAGCGCCAGATCGACGCTCTCCAATCCGAAGAACCCCTCATGCTGCTCCCAGACCCCGTCATCGCGGGAGCGGAGAGCGATCCGGTCGGCCGCGATCGCGAACCGCCTCGGTGCGGCCCGGTCCAGGCCCAGCCGATCGAGCAATGCGTGCCCGCTCCCACGCTCCATTTGCTCGAGCGTCGCAACCACATCCCCTGCTTTGCGGAGCTGCCATGCGGCGAGCAGGTTGGTGTAGAAGCTGTCGTCGACGTGAATGTGATACTCGTCAGGACCGATCACGTTGCGGAGGTGGAGGAGACCGTCACCGTCATCCTCGACACGACTCATCCAGTATTTGGCGCCATCGAGGATCATCTCGGCAATCTCCGCCTGAAGCAGTGCGCTGTCGCCGGTCCATCGCCAATGATGATCCGCGCACCACGCGACATCACCGGTGATGTGCTCTTCGAGCTCTCCTGTCCAGATCCGCACGGGCTCACCGTTGACGGGACTCGACCATTCGGGCGTGACTTCGTCGCCGGTTCCGGCCGACTCCCACGCATAGAAGGCCCCGTCGCGCCCGAACCGCGCAGCCTTGCGGCGAGCACCTTGGAGGCCACGGAAGCGGTAGCCGATGTGCGTTCGGGCGAGGTCGGGTTGTGTCATCGTGAAGTAGGGAGCGACGAAGATGTCGGTGTCCCAGAAGACATGGTGCCGATAACCAAATCCACCCAACCGTGCTCCGATTCCCGCTTCGGTGTTGGAGGGTGGCGCCGCGCCGATGAGTTGAAACGCGGCGTATCGCAGTGCCAGCTCCGCTTCAGGGTCGCCGTCGATGGCGATCGTCGAGCTTCGCCAGCGGTTGGCCCATGCGGCGCGCGCCGACCGGGCAACGTCGTCGAACGTGGTTCCTGGTGCGGGAAGACCCGGGTCGATGTCGCTGGCGGCGTCGACGTGATAAGTGACGAACTTCGTCACGATGAGTCGCTGGCCGGGGGCGAGCGACGTGGCTCCCCGCATCGCCCGGTGGGCGTTGATCGGAGCCAGGTCGAGGTTCGCGTCCACACGCCAATGGATGCCGAGGGTCGACGCGTCATCGATGCTGCGATATCGGTCTACGCCACCGTTCTTCACGTCGCGGCTGTCGACGGGTTTCCACGCCGGGTGATCGGGGCTCCCGACCTTCGCGTTCACGCCCGTCTCGATTTTGATCTCGACAACATCTGTGAGTGCTTCGAGTCCGATCTCGAGCACCGCGAGATGAGGTTTGTCGAGAGGCAGCATACGCCGGAAGGTCGCCCTGATCGTTCCGGTGTGGGGTCCGCGCCAGAGCACGATTCGGGTCACGGTGCCGTCCGAGGTGTCGAGAACCCGGCGGTACCCGGCTGGACCGTGACGATCGAGGTCGAAGGGCTCTCCATCGACCGCGAATCGAAAGTCGGTCCAGTCGGGCACCGCCCCCAGCAACGGCAGCTCTCCGGGAGGAGTGACGAAGGCGCCGTTGATGAATGTTGCCCGGACTTCTCCGTCACGGGGCTCCTCGAACGCCCCGCGAGTCATGAGATGTCCGTTTCCGATCGTGAAGAGCGCCTCCCTCCAAGGCGCCTGGCAACGGACGTAGCGGTCTTCCACGATCGAGGTCACGAGCTCCCCCCTTCGGTGGACGCTCGCACGATGAGAGTCGGCTCCAACAGCACCCCCCGGGGAGAAGAACCCTCCAGCGCTTCCCCGAGGATTTCACCGAGCACCGAGCCGACGGCTCCGAACGGCTGCCGCACGGTCGTGAGGGGTGGATCGACGATCGAGGCGGTGGGCGTGTCGTCGAAGCCGGCGATCGCCATCACCGAACCGACGTCGATTCCCGAGGAGCGCACGTATGCCAGGGCTCCAAGCGCGAGTTCGTCTTGAACGCAGACGACGGCTGTCGTGGCGGGTGCGATTCGCAGTAGTTCTGCCATCGCCTGCCGACCGGGTTCGATCCCGTTTGTGGAGCGAACCACCGAAGGCGGAGGTAATCCGAGCGATCTGAGGGCCCCGGTGACCCCGGTGAGTCGCAAATCGCCCGTCTCCGATCCTTCCGGCCACGCGATCACGCCGAACCGAGAGTGCCCCCGGGACGCGAGATGGCGCGTCGTCTGAGCAGTCCCCTCCGCTCCATCGACGTCGACCCAGTAGTGGCGTTCGCTCCGGGCCGTCCGGCCGAAGGTGGCAAATGGCACGCCCTTCTCCAGCAAGAAGTCGACCCGGGCGTCCTCGTAGTCGGTATCCGACAGGACGAACGCGTCAACGACGCGACGTTTGATGAGATCCTCGTAAGGTCCGACGCCGTGGGGTTCGGCCTTGAACAGGACGATGTCGAGCCCGTGCTCGCCCGCCGCTCCCACCATGGCATGGAGGAAGGCGTCGAGCGTCGGGTTTCCCCACCCGCCGAGGACGGGCAGGCCGTAGCCCACTTGGAATGATCGTCCACCCACGAGGCCCTGGGCGGCCTTGCTGGGGCGATATCCGAGCATGTCGGCGGCCTCTCGGACCTTGCGCACGGTGTCGTCTGACACCGAGCCTGACCCATTGAGAGCTTTCGACACCGTGCCGATCGACACCCCTGCCGCACGTCCGACGTCCCTGATGGTCGATCTTCGCTCTCTGTGGGCCATGCTGCTCCGCGCTTGGGAAGAAAAACGTTTTCCTACCCTGCCACGTTTGGGGACGGAGCGGGCAGCCGGAGTGAAAAGGTTTTTTCGCGAACTCGCCTCGACCGTCGCGTCAAGAGGGTGGAGAGCCGGCCGCCTCTGGGAGTGTCAGTGTGAACCAAGCTCCCGGCCCGGGCTGGTCTGCGGTGAGATCCCCTCCGTGCGCTCGGGCGAGATCGCGGGCGATGCTCAGGCCGAGGCCGGAGCCCGTGGAGTCCGCTGCCTTCACGAACCGGTCGAACACGTGGGCCAATTGGTCCGGGGGGATACCAGGGCCCGTGTCGCTCACGGTGACCGACGCACCACCGGACACGGGTCGGACATCGACAGTCACACGTCCACCGGCTGGTGTGTGACGCAGCGCATTGGTGAGAAGGTTGCCGATGATCTGGCGGATGCGGATCGGGTCGGCGAACACCCAGACGTCCCCGTCGGATGACTGCCGGAGCGTGACGCCTCGGTCGGCGGCCGACGTCTCGAACGGCGCCACCGCGTCGCGACACAACTCCGAGAGGGATGTCTCCGCCCGATGGAGCTCGAGGCGCCCGGATTCCGTCAGCGCCGCGGTTTGCAGGTCGACCAACAGTCGTTCCATCACGGCTATGTCGTCGAGCATCGAGGAGAAGGCACCCGGCCCGCTGGGGCGGATGCCGTCCTTCAACGCCTCCACCTCGCCCCGCAGGATGGACAGCGGCGTACGCAGCTCGTGACTGAGGTCCCCGAAGAGCCGGTTCCTGCGGTCGTCCTCGTCTTCGAGTCGTTGAGCCATCCGGTTGAAGGACTCGGCGACCGCTCGCATCGGGCCTTGGTGACCCTCGGGCACCCGCACTCCGGCCTCCCCTTCACCCAGCCTGTTGGTGGCGTCGATGAGCTGACCGATCGGCTGCCACGACCGCCCGGCGCCCCGGCGTGCCCGCCGGAGAAGCGCCAGGGCGACCAGCACGGTGATGGTGATCACCGCCAGGCGGCGCCCGCCCGTGAGGGCGGTCAGGCCGGTGGCGATGAGGGCACCCAGCGCCACGGCCGACATGAGGACCACGACGGCGCCGACCGCAAAGCGGCGGAACATCCGATGGCTCGGGCCGGTCACCGATCGTTCATGCATCGCTGAGTTTGTACCCGACGCCGTACACCGTGAGCAGTCGAGTCGGGTTCGACGGGTCTGGCTCGATCTTCTTGCGGAGGTTCTTGATGTGGGCGTCGACCGAGCGGGACTCGTAGGCGATGCCCTGTAGCTGGTCGACGATCTGTGAGCGGGAAAGAACCCGGCCGGGATCTCGTGCGAGGGCGACCAGGATCTCGAACTCTGTTGCGGTCAAGTCCTGAGTAGCGCCCGTCTCGGACATGACGCTCCGTCTGTCAACGTCGATGGTGAGCCCCGCGGCCCTGACGATCTGCGCGGGCCCGACCCGGTGCGTTCGGCGGAGGACGGCGCGAACCCGGGCGACGAGCTCCTTGGGGCTGAATGGTTTCGTGATGTAGTCGTCGGCCCCGAGTTCGAGACCGACAATCCGGTCGGATTCCTCGGCCCGGGCGGTCAGCATGACGATTGGTGTTTCGTACGTTCGGCGTAGCGTCCGTGTGACGTCGAGCCCGTCGACCCCAGGGATGCCGAGGTCGAGCACAACGAGGTCCGGGCGGTGCTGTCGGGTGTGGGAGAGAGCGGAATGCCCATCGGCCACGACCGTCACCTCGAATCCGGCATTCTCGAGGTAGTCGCGGATCAACCGACCGATCTTCAGCTCGTCCTCGACGACCAGGATCCTTTGCATGCGCTTCCAATCATGCACGGGTGGGGAGCGTCGCGCTCCCCACCCGAGCTATCGAGTCAGGACTCTTCTTCGTGAGCCTTGGCGTGCCACTCGCTGAGATGCGACTCCATTCTCGCCTTCATCTCCTCGGCGCGCTCGCCCTTCCACGGACCGTGATGGCCGGCCGCCGCCCAATGGCGCCTGCCACCGAGCAAGAGCAGTTTGGCGAAGAAGCCAAAAACGAGGATTGCGAACAGTGTCTTCATGATGCCTCCATAGATCGAGTAGCCGACGACTCCGTAGACCGGAACCGTCCTGATGATTTCTCCTTGCCCCCCCGCCGCCAGCCCTTGCGTGTAGCCCGCTTGGAGGCCACCCCCAAAGATGGCTCCGATGACTGCGATCGCCAGGATGGCGAGGAGGACACCCCTGAATGAGGGTCGCCGCATGTGATGCTCCTTTCGTTCGACGAGGTCAAGCGT
>JAOUGY010000211.1 GCA_029865445.1 Acidimicrobiia bacterium
CAGAGCGACTAGATTGCCGGACATGTCGAACCTTCCGGCAGCAACCCTCGATCGTGCCGAGACCAGCACCGGGCGGCCGTTCACTGCGCCGGACCTCTACGAAACCGACATCCAGCGGCTCACCTATCTCCTGGAAGAACTGCGCTGTCTCATGGGGCGCGTCTACGAAGGCTCCACATCCATCACCCCGTTCGAACCGATCACCTGGACGGTGCACGGCCTGAGACGGCGAACCGTCGTGTGCGACCCGATGCGGCTCGGAGAACGACGCGACATCTGCGTGGTTGGATTCTTCGGTGAGCGGACGTTCGGTCCCGACACCGCGTCGCTCGAGATGGCCGACACGGCTGTCGTTCTGGAGTTCCGGGACTACCCAGGAATCCTCGCCTACTCCTCCATGGAACTGGCGGATCGCAACTGGGCGAATCTGGTGCTTCACACCGCCCCCGAAGACCGGGAGGCCTGGCGCGGAGGCGCCACCCACGCCCGAGCGGTCGCCGAGCTGGCACCGATCCACTACCGGACAGTGCGCATCCACAACGGCTCGTTACCCGTCGGACTGCTCGGAGGCCGCGCCATCACGATCGAGCGCACCAAATACTGGGACTACACCGTCCCCGACGTGTGGCACGCCGTCAGGGAGTGGTGATCAACCGGAGACCGAGGCCGGCGGCTTCACCGGTTGCGCCAGCGTGGCGGCGTCGAGGTGACACCGCGACAGGTGACCGGGCGCAAGCTCGATCGGCTCCGGCTCGGTGACGTCACACAGTCCTGCGACGAGCCGGTGGCAGCGCGTGTGGAACACACATCCGGCCGGCGGATTTGCCGGGCTCGGGACTTCGCCCGCCAGCGGGATCCTCGTCCGCACTTCACCGTCGACGCTGGGCACCGCCGACAACAGCGCCTCGGTGTACGGGTGGTTGGGACCGTCGTCGAAGATCTGATCGGTGCTTCCGATCTCCATGATGCGGCCCAGGTACATGACAGCGATTCGATCTGCGAGGTACCGCACAACACCCATGTCGTGGGTGATGAACACGTAGCTCGTCTTGTTCTCCGACTGCAAAGACGCCAGCAGGTTGAGGATCGCCGCCTGGACGGATACATCGAGAGCGCTCGTCGGCTCATCGCACACAACGATCCTCGGATCCCCGGCAAAGGCGCGGGCAATCGCCACTCGCTGCTTCAAGCCACCCGACAATTGACGCGGCTTCAGGTCGAGGTGGCGTGGAGTCAATCGCAGGTGTGCAGCCAAGGCCTCCACCTTGGTGTTGGCCTCCTCACCGCCGATTCCGGTGAGCTTCTGCATGCTCCTGACGAGGATTCGCCGAACCGACCAACTCCGATTGAGCGCCGAGTCGGGGTTCTGGAACACCATCTGCATGGCTCGCTTGGAGTCTGCGGACCGGTCGTTGGTGGCCGGAGCCAACTCGCTGCCATCCAGGGCGACAACGCCACCGTCATCCACGGCTTCGATACCCAGGATCGTCTTTGCGAGTGTCGATTTCCCCGAACCCGACTCGCCCACGATACCCAGGGTGTCGCCGGCGGCGAGGGTCAGGTCGACCCCGACGAGGGCAGGGATGTCATGGCCTCGCTGGTGGAACGTCTTGGAGACGGCGCTCAATTCGAGGACGTCCGGACTGTCGTCTGACGGGCTGAGGACGCTGATCTGGACGGCGTCCAATTGTGCTTCCACCTCGGGGATTCGGTCCGAATGGTGACACAGCGCAAAGCCACCGCGGTCGGCGATGGGCACCTTCGGCGGAACCTGGGTCTGGCACACGTCGTCCGCCAGCGGGCACCGATCGACGTAGACGCAGGTGGGCAGCGGGGTACCGATCTGAGGCAGGATCCCGGGGATCGTCGCCAACGCGCTTTCGGTCTTGTGAGCGCCATGGCGGGGCAACGACCTGAGCAAACCAACCGTGTACGGATGACGGGGGCTGTCGAAGACTTCCCCGCTGGGGCCCTCCTCGACGATGCGGCCCGCGTACATGACTCCCACGCGATCACACAGCGACCGGATGATTCCCAGGTTGTGGGCGATCATGACGACGGCCGCGTCACTCTCCTGGCGGAGCACCCTGACCAGGTCGAGCACCTCGGCTTCCACCGTGGCATCGAGACCCGTCGTCGGTTCGTCGAGAACGAGGAGCTTCGGATTGCAGGCCAGCGCCATGGCGATGACGACACGTTGCTGCATGCCACCCGACAGCTGGAACGGATAGCGGTCCATCACCCTCTCGGGGTCGGCGATCCGAACCTTTCGCAGCGCCTCGAGCGCCGAGGCGCGAGCCTGCGCCTTCTTCTGTCCCAGGAGCAAGAAGCTCTCCGTGACCTGCGCCCCGATTCGCAACGTCGGGTTCAGCGCCTGAGCCGGATCCTGATAGACCATGGACGCCTCGCGGGCCCTGAAGTCCTGCAAGTCCTTCTGCGACATCGACGTGACATCCCGGCCCCCGACCCGCACGTGGCCACCGACGATGCGGCCGTTGCGAGGGAGATAGCGGACGGCGGCGAAGGCACACGTGGACTTCCCGCAACCCGACTCACCCACGAGACCGTAGGCCTCGCCGGGGGCGACACTGAACGACACCCCCCGAAGCACCTCACGGTCGATGCCCCGGACCGTGTAGACCACCTTGAGGTCCTCGACCTCCAGCGCGGCACCTGTCCGTGTTTGATCCGCCGTCATGAGTCCCCCAGAACCGATTGCACGGCGTCGGCGATGAGGTTCACCGCCACCACGAGGCTGGCGATGGCGGCCGCCGGGAAGAATGTCGACCACCAGAAGCCTGCGACGATCGAGTTGTAGTTGTCGCTGACCTGTGCGCCCCAGTCCGGTGACGGCGGCGGCGGACCGGCCCCCAGGAACGACAGTGTCGCAACGGTGAACACGGCGTACCCGACCCGGATCGTGAGCTCGACGATGATCGGCCCCATCACGTTGGGGAGGATCTCCCGGAACATGATGAACGCCCCGGACTCGCCGCGCAGGCGCGCCGACGTCACATAGTCGAGGTCGCGTTCGGCAAGGACCGCCGATCGGACGGTGCGGGCGACGATCGGCGTGAACAGCGTCGCCACGACGCCGATGACCACCCAGTTCGAGTTGCCCAGCGTGGTGATGGCGAGCAGACCGAGCAGCACCACCGGCAGCGAAATGAAGGCCTCGACGATACGACTGGCGATGGTGTCGAACCGGCCCCGGAGGTAACCCATGAGCATGCCGAGAATCACCCCACCAAACACTCCCAGGAGGGCGGCTAGGGGGGCGATCTTCAGCACGTCGCGGGCGCCGGCGATCACACGCGAGAAGACGTCGCGCCCGCCCTTGTCGGTTCCGAAGAAGTGATCTCCGGACGGCGGCTGATTCAGTTCGGCGCGGTAGTTCAGCGGATCGAACGGGGCGATGGCATCCGGGAAGAGCGCGCACAACACCCAGATCGTGACGATGACGACACCGATGATGAACGATGGGCGCCTTCGGATCTGACGCCAGCTCTCCTTGCGGGCCTGCCTGCGTTCACTGACGCCGGCCGCCACCGCCAAAGTGATCACCTCGTCCTCGCCCTGGCTCTTCGTCACGTCGCTCATCGTCCCGCCTCCAAGCGCACCCGAGGATTGAGATAGGCGATGACGAGATCGGCAAGCAGGGTCGACAGCATGTAGATGATGCCGACGATGAGCACCGATGCCTGCAGAACCGGTATGTCCTTCTTGCCGACGGCGTTGAGCATCATGGTCCCTAGACCCGGATAGTTGAACACCTTCTCCACGCCCACGATGCCCCCGAACAGATACCCGATCTGGACGCTGATGACCGTGATGGTCGGGGCGAGCGCGTTACGCAACACGTGCCGGCGCATGACTTGACCCGGGTCCATCCCCTTCATCGTGGCGGTCCGGGTGTAGTCGGCATGGAGTGCACCGATGACACCCGCCCTGGTCATTCGGGCGATGTAGCCGAAATACGACACGACCATCGCCAGCGCCGGCAACAACAGATAGTCGAGCTGACCCAAGAAGCTGGTGCCTTCCGGCACGTTGGCGTAGACCTTCCCCAGTTGCAGCTGCACGGCGAATACCGCCAGCAGCACCGAGGCGGTCACGAACTCGGGCACCGACGTGGACGCCAGCCCGATGTTCACCGTCACCCGATCGGCCAGTCGATCCTGTCTGCGGGCGGCATAGATGCCGGCGGCGATCGAGATCGGGATCGTGATGACGAAGGCGAGAATCGCCAGCTTCGCCGACCGGCCGAGCGCCGGCAGGACGAGGTCCGTGACCGGGCCGCCAGTCTGGAACGACTCGCCGAAGTCGAGTGTGAACACCCGCCTCATCGACGTGACGTATTGTTCGATGAGTGGGCGGTCGGTGCCGAGCCGAGCGTTGAACGCCGCCACGTCGGCGGGTTGCGCCGTCGGCCCGAGCACCTTCCTCCCGATGTCTCCGGGCAGGACGTTGACGAAGACGAACACGATCGTGGCAAGTAGCCACAGGGTGATTGCGATCGAGCCGATCCGTTTCAGAACGAAGCGTCTCATGCCGTCACCCCCCGAACGGTCCCGGTGTTCGCCTCCGCCGCCGTCTCCACCCAATCCATCACGCGGTGAAACCGCCCTTGTTCACGTAGTAGTGCCCGAGACCGGTGTGGACCACACCCGTGACGTTCTTGGCGTACGCCGTGAGCGTGTTGTAGAAGTAGGGGATCACGTACGGGATGTCCCGATTGGCGATCTCCTGGACCGGTTTGATGGCCTCCTTACGGTCCTCGAGCGTGACAGTCGCCTGGTAGGCGGCCACCGCGGCATTGAACTCCTCGGAGTTGTAGTGCGCCGAGTTCCATTCACCTGTCGCGTACGCAGCCACCAGGTAACGATCGGGCGTCGCCCGGTTGCCGTAGTCGACGATGCCGAATTCCTCGCCGCCGTCGCATCCTCCTGGAGGATTGGTGGAGTCGTACACCTTGCACCACTTCTCGTAGAAGGTCGACGTGCTCTCGACATTGAGGGTGATGTTCAGTCCGATCTCGGTGAGCTGAGACTGAACGACCTCGGCGAGCAGCGCGATCTCCTGGAGTTCGGGGGCATGCATCGTGAGGGCGAGACCCGCCGCTCCGGCCTCTTCGAGGAGTGCCTTGGCACGGTCGATGTCCCGCTCCCGTTGGGGCTGACTGGCGTCGAAGTACTCGTAGGCCGGCGCGATCGGATGATCGTTGCCGATGTCGCCGCGGCCCTGCAGCACGGTGTCGACCAGCGCCTGCCGATCGATGCCGAGTGCGACGGCCTCACGGATCTTGGCGCCGTTCTCCCCGGCGAAGGTCCCTTCACGGACGTTGAACCAGATCTGGCGATGGCCGGCGCCGCGGATGGCGTCCACCGTCACCGCGTCGCTGGCGAAGATCGCCTCGGCGTCGCTGACCCCGAACTGGATGATCGCATCCGCCTGGCCACCGAGCAGACCGTTGATCTGAGTCGCATTGTCGTCCGAGAACAACAGCTCCAGCCCGTCGAGGTTGGGCGGTCCATCCCAGTAGTCGTCGAAGCGCACGTACTTCGCACCGGTCGCCACGTCGTAGGACTCGAGCTTGAAGGCGCTCGTGCCGTTCGGCTTCTGGTCGAACAGTGTCCCGAGTTCGTAATCGGCGGGCGTGATCAGCGCCTGGGGGTTGTACGGAGACAGCTGGTACGGGAACTGCCCGTCGGGGTTCTTGAGAGTGACCTCGACCGTGTGGTCGTCCACCGCAACCGCCGAGCCCGGATCGATGTAGCTCGACAGGTTGGCGCCGGCGAGACGATCCAGGCTGGCCACCACGTCGGCGGCCGTCAGTTCGCCACCTTGGTGCCACTTGACGCCCTGCCTGATGTTGAAGGTCCAGACGCTGCCGTCGTCGTTGGGGCTCCAGGACTCGGCGAGCATCGGCACGAGGCTGAAGCCGTCCGGCCCGCACAGGTACTCGAACGCCAACACCACGGGCGTGTAGCTCCCGATGTTGTCCATGGCCACGGGGTCGAGCGGGCTACCCGGGCGCTGGGCGGCGATTCTGAGTGTGCCACCTTGCTGAATGGACCCGGCGGCGGCGGCGGTCGTGGCCGTTCCATCGCCCGTCGTGGTGGCGGAACCGCCGGTGTCGTCGCCGGCTGAGTCGCCGCACGCAGCGACGATCGCCCCCAACGACGTCATGCCCAGGCCAAGGACGGAGCCCCTGCGGATGAACTCTCGGCGGGTGATCTTCCCCGCCACGTAATGGTCGATGACCTCGTTCTCGAGCGCCCCAGAGCGGCGGCGAACCCTGTTGATCACACTCCAGTTCACACGTTCCTCCCGATCGGTATTGAGCCGAGCGCGTCGCACGGCCTGGTGGACGTTAACGGGGCATCTCCACCAAGGGTCCGAGAATGGAAAGTTTTTTGATCACATCTCGGAACGGTTCCACGATGTGGAACGCGTCTCACTGATCGGATCGCACCGCGCTCACGAACGACCCGAGCGCCGATGGGGAGGGCGCAACACCTGTGAAGGCGTGGACGTAATCACCCGCGTACGAGAGCCGGACGTCGAGATCTTCACCCAGATCGAGGGCGTAGTACCCGATCTGCATGAAGTAGAGCACCCTCGCCCGCACGAACGCCTCCCGGGGCGGATAGCCGTGACGC
>JAOUGY010000522.1 GCA_029865445.1 Acidimicrobiia bacterium
GAACTGGAGACTGGAGACTGGAGACTGGAGACTGACGACCTCCCGCCGTCGCCTACTCTCCCGTGATGGCGTATTCGAGTGTGCCGTACCGGGCGGAGCGGGTGAGCGAGGGCGAGATGCTGGACCGGGCGGTGGCGTTTCGGGACTCGATGCAGACGCGACGAAGCGTTCGTCAGTTCTCGCCCGATCCGGTGCCACGACAGGTGATCGAGCTGGCCGTCGAGACCGCTTCGACCGCACCGTCCGGCGCTCACCGGCAGCCATGGACCTTCGTCCTGATCGGCGACCAGGAAACCAAACGGGCGATTCGGGAAGCGGCCGAGACCGAAGAACGAGAGAACTACGAAGGCGGGCGCATTCCACCCCACTGGCGGGAAGCGCTCGAGCCGCTCGGGACCGACTGGCGCAAGCCCTATCTCGAGACGGTCCCCTGGATCGTGGTCCTCTTCGAACAGAGGTACGGAATCGACACAGGAGGTTCGAAGATCCACCACTTCTACGTCAAGGAGTCGGTTGGGATCGCCGCCGGGTTGTTCGTGGCGGCGCTCCACAACGCCGGGCTGGCGACCCTCACCCACACACCGTCGCCGATGGCGTTTCTCTCCCGGCTCCTCGATCGGCCGGAGAACGAACGCCCGTTCTGCCTGTTCCCGATCGGCTACCCCGCCCCGGACTGCGAGGTGCCCGCCATCGAACGCAAACATCTCAACGAGGTCCTGGTCGAAGCTCCCGGCACTGGAGTATGAGCGTGGCCCGTTACGTCATCGATGCCCTTACCTTGATCTACCTGGTCGACAACGACCTCGCCGCCGCGCACTCACTGGTCGCACCCAACTCGATCCGATCCGAGGCACTCGGACTGCTACTCGGCGACGTGCGGGATGGAACGCGGTCTGAACAGGACGCGCGGCTTGCCCACGACAAGATCACCGCCGTGAAGATTCGGCTTCTCGGCGACCGGGTCTCGCGTTCCAGCGCCTGGCGGATCGCCCGCGACCACGACTGGGACACCCTCCGCGATGCCGAATACCTGGCGATCACACGGCTCCAAGCCGACGCCCTCGTCACGATTGATCCCGTCTTGGCGGCCAGGGCCGAAGGCATCGTTTCTGTTGCCCCGCTCCACGCCCTCTTCGAATCGTGAGCCCAACACCAGAAAGAGACGAACTCGACGTCAGCGGGCTCGCCCCGATCCCGCGCAACCTCGAAACGGTCAGCTCAGATGTCGAGGACGACGGGGAGGATCACCGGTTTGCGGGAAGTCTCGGCGCGGATGACGGTGGCGACGGCCTGGCGGACGGCCTGTTGCATGGCGTTCATGTCGAATCCGCCGTTCCCGGCCCGATCGATGACCGTCTGGCGCACGGCGTCTGCCGCTTTCAACAAGATGGCCTCGGGATCATCCATGAGTCCATGACTGTCGAGGTCCGGACCGAACACCAGCTCCCCAGTCTGACGGTTGACTCCGACGGTCACGACCACCACACCCTCGTCGGCGAGGTGACTGCGGTCACGCAGCACCGCTCGTTTGACGTCGCCGAAGCTCGACCCGTCCAGATAGACATAACCGGCCTCGAACGCCCTCCTCTCGACCCTGGTCTCGTCACCGTCGACGATCACGCGGTCTCCGTCTTCGAGAACCTCGACCCAGGGCACCTCCATCGTCCGTGCCAGCTGGGCATGGGCGTGGAGATGGCGGTACTCGCCGTGCACGGGAACGAATGCCTGAGGGCGGACCACGTTGAGGAATGTCAACAGCTCGTCCCGATTGGCGTGCCCCGAGACATGGACCCGGGCGTTGCGCCCGTGGAACACCCTGGCGCCGCGGCGAACCAGCCGGCTGATGACCCTGGAGACGGCCGTTTCGTTGCCCGGAATCGGGGTCGCCGAGATCAGCACGGTGTCGCCCTCGTCGAGCTTCACGAACTTGTGCCTGCCCTGGGCCATCAGTGACAGAGCCGCAAAAGGCTCACCCTGGCTTCCCGTGGTGATGAGCAACTGGTGGTTCTCGGGCAACTCCATGAGCTCTTCGATGTCGACGAGCGCATGTTGAGGAATATCGAGGTGCCCGAGTTCGCGCCCGACTTCGGTGTTCCGTTGCATCGACCGACCGAAGAATGCAATGGTTCTGCC
>JAOUGY010000212.1 GCA_029865445.1 Acidimicrobiia bacterium
ATTCATGGTCTTCATCTTCATGCAGATGCAGGGCTCGGGAAACCGGGTGATGCAGTTCGGCAAGGCGAAGGCGAAAACCATCACCAAAGACCAGCCCAAGGTCACCTTCAAGGATGTCGCCGGGATCGACGAGGCGATCGAGGAACTGGAGGAGATCAAGGATTTCCTGGCCCATCCAGACAAATACCGCGCCCTCGGCGCCAAGATCCCCAAAGGTGTTCTGTTGTACGGCCCTCCCGGCACCGGCAAGACGTTGCTGGCTCGGGCCATCGCCGGCGAGGCGGGCGTGCCTTTTCTCTCCATCTCGGGTTCGGACTTCGTCGAGATGTTCGTGGGAGTCGGTGCCTCCCGCGTGCGTGACCTGTTCGACCAGGCCAAACAAACCGCTCCCGCCATCGTGTTCATCGACGAGATCGATGCCGTGGGCCGTCACCGCGGCGCCGGCCTCGGTGGAGGTCACGACGAGCGCGAGCAGACACTCAACCAGTTGCTCGTCGAGCTCGACGGGTTCGAAGGCAACACCGGTGTGATCGTCATGGCGGCGACGAATCGTCCTGACATCCTCGACCCCGCGCTGCTTCGTCCCGGACGGTTCGACCGTCAGATCATCATCGATGCCCCCGACATCCGGGGCCGGGAGGGCATCCTCAACGTGCACGCCCGCGGCAAGCCGTTCGACTCCGACGTCGAACTGGCGGTGCTGGCCCGCCGCACTCCCGGGTTCACCGGGGCCGACCTCGCCAACCTCATCAACGAGGCTGCGTTGCTCACCGCTCGACGCCGCAAGGCGAAGATCGGGATGGACGAGCTGGAGGAGGCCATCGATCGGGTCATGGCGGGTCCAGAGCGGAAGACCCGGGTCATGTCGGAAGAGGAGAAGCGACTCACCGCCTTTCACGAAGGTGGCCACGCCCTCGTCGGCTATGCGCTCCCACACCTCGACCCGATCCACAAGGTGACGATCATTCCTCGGGGTCGTGCCGGGGGCTACACCCTGGCCCTCCCCACCGAGGACCGGTACTACAAGCGGCGCAGCGAGATGGTCGACGAACTGGCATACGCCCTCGGCGGAAGAACGGCCGAGGAGATCGTCTTCGGTGATCCATCCACCGGCGCTTCCAACGACATCGAGAAGGCAACTCAGCTCGCCCGGCGCATGGTCATGGAGTTCGGGATGAGCGATCGCCTCGGACCCATGAAGTACGGCCATGCCAATGGCGAGGTCTTCCTCGGGCGTGATTACACGCGGCAGGCCGACTACTCGGACGAGGTGGCGGCGTGGATCGACGAAGAGGTTCGTGCGCTCATCAACGCCGCCCATGAGGAAGCACGGGAGATCCTCAACACCCACGTCGATGCGCTTCACCGTCTCGCCGACGAGCTGATGGACAGAGAGACACTTGATCGGGACGAGGTCGCCGAGGTCTTCCACGACGTTCCGAAGTGGGAACACGCCAACGGAGGGGCGCTCCGGATACGGAGGCCGCCTGCGCCCGAGCGGGGCAGCTCGGGTATCGCCGCTGCCCAGCAATCAGAGCCCACGCGCTCGCGCTGAGTCGGCCGTGAGTCGCCCTCGAGGATGGTGCCTTCGCACGACCGTCGTGACGATCGACGCGCCGATCATCATGGGGATCCTCAACGTCACACCCGACTCGTTCAGCGATGGGGGCCTGTTCGTCGACCCGGACCTCGCCGTCGAACGGGCGGAGGCTCTCGTCAGGGACGGTGCTCACATCGTCGATGTGGGCGGCGAGTCCACCAGGCCAGGAGCGGACCCCGTTTCCCCGGAGGAAGAGCTACGACGGGCTGTTCCCGTAGTCGGACGCCTCGCAGAACGCGGCCACATCGTCTCGATCGACACCACCAAGCCGGAAGTGGCTCACGCCGCACTGAGCGCCGGTGCCGAGATCGTCAACGACGTGTCCGGATTCCGCAACCCGGTGATGCGAGAGGTCGCGGCCCAACACAAAGCCGGGGTCGTGGTGATGCACATGCCTGGCGATCCGCGGACGATGCAGATCGATCCTCGGTACGAGGACGTCGTAGGCGAGGTGTCTCGGTACCTGGCCGCGCAGGCTCGGTTGTGTGAGGCAGCGGGGATTCGCAGCGAGTCGATTTGTATCGATCCCGGATTCGGATTCGGCAAGAACCTCGAGCACAACCTCGAGTTGTTGGACCGGATCGGTGAGCTGGCCGACCTCGGTTACGTGGTCATGGCAGGCACTTCGCGCAAACGGTTCATCGGCTCGATCCTCGGCCTCGAAGACCCGCTCGCCCGCGATTTCGGTACGGCCGTCACGGTCGCATTGGCGGTCGAACGAGGGATTTCGGTCTTTCGGGTGCATGATCCGTCGCTCTCACGAGAGGCCGCGCTGGTCGCCCGGGCTATCGTTGGGGCCCGAAACACACGCCGCGAGCTCTCCTCATGATCACCGGACTCAAACCCAAAGGCTTCACCTGGATCATCTCCGATCGTCTGGCGGTGTCCGAACGCATCGGAGGCAATGGGTTCCAGCATCGCCGAGTCCGGCGGGAGGAAGAGATCAACTGGCTGGTGCGCGAAGCCAAGATCAACACGGTCGTCAACCTCCTTGCCGGCAATCAGAACGTCGGCGCCTACGCCACCGCAGGGATCAGAACCATCTCTGTGCCCATGGGATCCGAGGTCGCGAGGGACGACCCGGCGCGGCTCAACGAGGCCTTGGGCGAGGCGCTGTCCGACCCTCATGCTCGGGTGCTCGTCCACAAAGAAATCATCGACGATGAGCTTGCGGGCATGTTGGGCGGTTACCTCATCGCCTCCGGGCTTCTCAACGACCGGATTCTGGCGGCCGCGGTGATTCAGGAGATCCTGGGTCGGCCGCTCGGACCCGCCGGGAGGTCGTTGATCCCGGAGTCGGCCGGTTGACCGACCGAATATCACTGAAGGGTCTCGAGGTCTTTGCGACTCACGGGTTTCTCGAGCACGAGGCTGCCCATGCCCAGCCTTTCGTGGTCGACGTGGTCGTCGAGGTCGATCTCGAGTCCGCGGGCCGGACCGATCGGCTGTCCGAGACGATCGACTATGGGGCGCTGGCCGTGCGGGTCACGGACCTGGTTGCGTCCGAAACCTGGAGCCTCATCGAGCGGGTGGCGCATCGGGTGGCGGAGGCGGTCCTCGGCGAGCCGCGTGCTGTGGCGGTCGAGGTCACAGTCCACAAACCGCGCGCCCCCATCCCGGTGCCGTTCGCCGATGTCGCTGTGACCGTTCGGCGTGAGAAGTGAGCCGCGCCGTTGTCGCGCTCGGGTCGAACCTCGGTGACCGGCTCACCTACCTGAGGGGGGCGGTGGCAGGGCTACGCCGGCTCGGTACCGTCATCTCGATATCGTCGGTCTACGAGACCGAGCCCGTCGGTGGACCCGACCAGGGAAGATACCTCAATGCCGCGGTGGTGATCGACACCGAGTTATCGCCTCGGACACTGCTCGAAGAGCTCCTGGCCATCGAGAAGCGGGCCGATCGCGTACGTCAGGTTCGCTGGGGTCCGAGAACGCTCGACCTCGACATCATCACCCACGGTGATTCGGAAGTGGCCGATCCGGACCTCACCGTTCCCCATCCTCACGCCCACGCACGAGCCTTTGTCCTCGCTCCGGTTGCCGAGATCGCTCCCAATGCCCGACTGGCGAATGGACAGACCGCAATGGAGGCGTTGCATTCTGTCGATCGGAGCGGGATTTTCAAATGGTCGGGGTACTGGCTCGACGGTCCTCCCCGTCTCGGTTGGATCTCTCCTGCCTTCGTCGGGGTCCAGTTCGTTCTCTTTCTGGCGTTCTCGGCAATCGCCGTCTTCACGGGCGATTTTGCGCCGACGCCGCTGCGGTACGGGGTGGGCCTCGTGTTTGCCGGTGCGGGCGGATGGCTGGTCGTCGGGGCGTTGATGAAGCTGGGCGTGAACCTCTCGGCGTTGCCGGATCCCCGGCCGGGAGGCTCACTCGCCGAGTCCGGCGTGTTCGGCGTGGTCCGACACCCGATCTACGGCGGACTCGTGCTCGGTGGGGTGGGTGCGGCGATCATTCTGGGCACGTGGTGGCCCGTGCCCGTCCTCGGCGCACTCGTGGGCTTGTTCTGGTTCAAATCCGGATATGAGGAACGGGCGCTGACCCTGGTGTACCCCGACTACCCCGCCTACGCGGAGCGTGTCCGGCGGCGCTTCATCCCATTCGTGCTCTGAGGACTTTCCGACCTTTCACAAAGTGGCCGGCCTGGTAGGTTGGAAGCGATGGAGCGCTCTCCTCCCTGATCGGAGTGAACTCGAAGGTTCAACCGTGCCGATCTAGGAGTGTCCATGGCCCGCCGTTCCCGCGAAAACCGTACTGCCAATCTCGGTTTTGACGAAAACCGCCCGAGCCGCGACGACCGTCGTCTCGATCACCGCCGCACACGCCATGCCACGAACCAGATGTTGCACGGATTGGCGGATCCCGAAGACATCGAACCTTTGCCTGAGGTCCGCAGGTCGGCTGTTCATGAGCGAGTGGAGCAGGCCCCCGTATCCGGGCGCAGGTTCAAGGTCTGGAAGACGAAGTTCTGGAAGCGCAGGGATTCGTACCGTGACATGCGGGCCGAGCTCGATGCCCACTGGTCCGAGGTGGACTCCACCGACGAAGAAGAGGACTGGTAGGCCCCGCCAGCCCAGGGATGGTTGCGGGATTCCACTTCCTCGACCCTGGGTTGGGCGACAGGCGTCTCCGCCGGGTTGCCGGGCGGTGGGGGAGAGGTGGGTAGCCTGATTGGATGCATCGTCGATCGATCGGGTTCATCGGTGCCGGACGTGCGGGAGGATCGATTGCGCTCGCGTCTCTACGGGCTGGGCACGAGATCACAGCCGTGGTTGCCGGACCGAGCGGCCGAATCCCGGAGGCGCTCGAGGCGTGGAGGGCCGGACCCGGGTACCTTCCGCCTTCCGACCTGATCGTCCTCGCAGTCCGTGACGACGCGCTGTCGGCGGTGGCAGAGGCGGTGGCGCCGTGGCTCGATGGCACGCCGATCGTATGCCACCTCTCGGGAATGACAGACCTCGGTGTCCTCGACCCGCTGACAGACATCGGATGTGCGGCCGGTTCCTTCCACCCGATCCAGAGTCTTCCCGATCCCGACACCGGTGCAGGTCTGCTGACGGGTTCGTACGTCGCGATCACGGCCGACGATGCTCCCTATGGCGAGTTGGCCGATTGGGCGCAGAGCTTGGGGATGCACCCGGTCCGGCTCGCCGAGCACAACAAACCGGCCCACCACTCGGCCGCCTCGGCCGCCTCCAACTTCGTCGTGGCTGCGCTGGCCGTCACTGCCGAATTGGCGGCCGGTTCCGGTGTTCCGCTGGACGCCTATGCCCGGCTCACGAGAACCAGCGTCGAGAACGCCTATGGTCTCGGTCCGTTGGCGGCGCTGACCGGCCCCGTGGTTCGCGGCGACGCCCAGACGGTCGCGCGCCAGCTCGAAGCTGCCGCCGCCATCTCGTCCGAGCTCGGAGCGAGCTACGCGGCCTTGGTCGAGGCGACCGCTCGAGCGGCGGGACGGTGGCCCGAGTTCGGAGATCTCGTGGCTGAGGTTCGGTCATGATCGTTGCGCACACGTTCGAAGAGGCACGGCATGCCCGAGGCGAGGGGCGCGTAGGGCTCGTACCGACCATGGGCGCTCTGCATGCCGGCCACCGGTCGCTGCTCGATGCTGCCGTGCGGAGCGCCGATCGAGTGATGGCGTCCATTTTCGTGAACCCGCTCCAATTCAACGATCCCGCCGATCTCGAGAAGTATCCGAGGACGCTGGACGCCGATCTCGAGATCTGCCGCGAGGCCGGCGTCGACGTGGTGTTCGCCCCCGGGCCCGACGTGATGTACCCGCGGCCGCCATTGACCTCGGTCGTTGTGTCCCGCGTGGCCGACTTCATGGAGGGGCCCCATCGACCAGGCCACTTCGCAGGGGTGGCGACCGTGGTCGCGAAGCTGTTTGCCGGGCTCCAACCCGACATGGCCTTCTTCGGACGCAAGGATGCCCAACAGCTCGCCATCATTCGCACCATGGCCGCAGATCTCGACTTCCCGGTGACCGTCGTGGGCTGTCCCACGCTCCGCAGCCCCGAGGGCCTCGCCCTCAGCAGCCGAAACGTGTTCCTGTCGGAGGTGGAACGGGTCCGGGCACTCGGTTTGTCCCGGGGCCTCATGCGCGCCGCGGATGCCGTTGAAGAAGGCATTCGAGACGCCGGCGTTCTGATCTCCGCCGCCCGCTCGGAGATGGACGGTCTGGATGTGGAGTACGTCGAGCTGGCATCGCAGCAAGACGCCTCGCCGCTCTCGGTACTCGACCGTCCCGCTTTCCTTGCCGTCGCCGCCTTCGCCGGGGCGATACGGCTCATCGACAACGTCGCCTTCGACGTCATCGACGGCCGGTTCTCGCCCGATCGCGGCATCCGGGTCGCCGGCTGATGCTCCTCGTCGCCGACATCGGCAACTCCACTTCCGGATTCGGGCTCTACGACCAGCACGACCTCATCCGCCAATGGCGGATCACGACGGCCTCCCGTACGGCCGACGAGTACGAGTTGGTCCTCGAGGGGCTGTTGGCCGGTGACGCGCCCGCCAT